>JBCCNG010000309.1:0-5737 GCA_039025955.1 Cyanobacteria bacterium P01_C01_bin.72
ATTAATCAATACATTGTTTCCTAACTACTATCAAAGGAAAGCTATTTTTTAAGTTAGTTTCAGCAATCAATTCAACAGGCATTTATTCATAGATGCTTGTTTTTTTTTGTTTGAGGAAGTGGATTGTAAATGTTGAATGTTCAAACTCGCGCGTTCCCTTGCGCCTTACGTCGACGCGGGGTCGCTCGTCAATGTTGAATGCTCAATGAGATCACCGTCCTGCATACCTCTGTTCTGCCCAAGGTTCGCCTCGCATATGATAACCATTGCGTTCCCAAAAACCCTCTTGATCATGGTCTAAAAATTCAATTCCGTTGATCCACTTGGCGCTTTTCCAAGCATAGAGATGAGGCACAACTGATCGCAAAAGTCCGCCGTGGTCGGTCGGTAGTGGCTTCCCTTCTAAGGTGTGAGCCAGAAAATTTTCTGGTCGGGCAAAGTCTTCTAGGCTGAGATTGGTTGTATAGCCACCATAGCAGTGTTGCAGTACATGAGTTGCCCGAGGGTCTATTTCCAAAACATCTAAGAAATCAGTTATTCTAATACCCGTCCAGGTAACGTCCAGCTTCGACCAGCGCGTAACACAGTGAAAATCGGCAGTAAATTCCTGCTGGGGTAAACTCATCAGATCTGACCAGTCAAAAGATTTTTCAGCTACTAGTCCCCAAACTTTTAGTAGCCATTGATCCTGATTTATTTGGGGAGTCTCGCCATAGGACAATACAGGAAAACCCTTGGCTAAGTATTGACCAGGAGGAACGCGATTTCCCTGAGACGGTTCTGGTTTCTCAAAAAATTTTCTCGGCATAATTGATTAGTAACAAAAAACAAAGGTGCGTACCTTCAAGGAAACACACCTAATTATTCTACCTATTTAGCTGTAGCCATTAACCTATTAAGTCTAAAGTTAACTCCAAAGAGAGAATTAATTTATTCTTCGTTATCTTCTTCTTCATCTTGAGGATATACGAAGCTATTAGAACGCCCAGACAAAACTGATTTACCTAGAGATAGAGCTTTTTGTGCTTCTACTGCTGCTTTGCGTTTCCAAACCGCCTTGCGACTATCGCGCTTTGATTTGGAAGTTTTCTTTTTGGGGACTGCCATAGTGATTTAATTTATAAAGACAACCTTTCTATTGTAATGGTTCTGTTCAAAAAAGCTAGAGTGTTTGACCAGGAAATAGGCTCGTCCCCCCAACAGATTGAGTTTCATCTACTTTGGTTGAGTCTAAGAATTTCTGATTAACAATATCACGAAATTCTTCGAGATCTGTCCGCCAATGAGCCAGAAAGCTAGCCATTTGAGTCATTCTGCTAGCTGATTCGTCTGGTCCTAGACTAACGCTATAGTTGAAGTTGCCTGAGAATAAAATGGCAACTAGAGGAGTTTCTTGCGGTTTTTGTAGTTTCGCCTCAGAAATACTGATAGTCATCTGGCATCTCCCTAGATGATACATCAGGTTGATTCCTGCCTGTACAGGAGCTTTGCCGATTCGCTTCCACGCTCCAGAAGCAAGTAGACCATCTGTAATGTATTGTCGCACTGCCTGGGGTGCATCGGGAAAAGGAAGCAGTATTTTCGGGCTAAAGCTTAACCCCATATATTCGGCATGAGGTAGTTTTGCCAAATATTTTTCTACTACCTGATGAATTTGAATGTCCTTAACTTTTTTGTTTTTAAGAGATTCACTAACGGTAATACTACGAGGCTGAGCATTGATACCCACACCGTTAGTAAAATTGAGCTGGGCAAAATTAGGGCTGAGTACTGGTTGTTGAGCTATTTCCCATTCTTGGGGGATAACGCCGCTAAATTTGAGAAAATCTTGACTCATCATTGTCGGAGTGAGATCCTGAGCAGCGACAATTAGAGATATTTCTTCGAGAAACTGGGTTTTGCTGGGCGAATCAACGGAGGCTACGTTCGATGTTGTCATAAGGATTTAGTCAGCCAAAACTGCCACTGGTATGTATACAGTCATTGCCCCAAAAACTATTGTGCCTAATTTCTGTGCCTAATTTTAGGCGGTAAATTTGGTAGAGAGTTGAGACACGACCATAAGTTAATTTGCCCAAAAAAGCAGCAAAATTAACTGAGCGGAACAGATTTTATTGGCTGAATAAAAAGAAAAAGCGATCGCTTTTATGCTCCTAGTTGACTTTCGATTTAATAGTACTAGACTGATTGTTGATTAAGGGTTCAGGAAGAGCGCGTTCGACTTTGATCGTCTCCGTCTTGAGTATGGTTACGGCTCTTGCATATTGAGGATCTGCTCCTGTACCTATTAAGTCAGGGTTGCTAATGAGATTAGTTTGATCTTCACGAGTTAGATCGACTTTGATATCGGGAGCGATGCCTTTTTTGTTAATATCAATCCCGCTAGGAGGATAGTAGCGAGCGATAGTTACTGCTAAACCAGAACCGTCAGACAAGGAATGAACCGACTGTACAGTACCTTTGCCATAGGTACGACTACCAACTACTTTTGCTCGCTGATTTTCTTTCAGTGCTCCTGCCAAAATTTCGCTGGCGCTAGCAGAATAGCCATCGACTAAGACTACTAGGGGTAGATCTGTCAAAGCCTTGCCATTTGCCGAAAACTTCTCATTCCCCCCTTTACTATCAATCGTCGAAACGATCGCCCCTTTCTCCATCCACATCCGCGCAATTTCCACACTAGAAAACAGCAACCCACCAGGATTACCCCGTAGATCAAGAATAAAGCCAGAAGCTTCTTTTTGACTCAGATCGGCGATCGCTTGTTCCATCTGTTCCGCAGCATGGGAGCTAAATTCATCTAGCTTGATATATCCCACCTTAGAATCTTGCTCTTGCTTCAGGGTGTAGCTCACCGACGGTAGTTCGATTTGCGCTCTGGAAATGGCTACTTCAAAGCTTGGTTCATTTTTACGGACAATTTCCAGCAGTACTTCCGTACCCACTTCTCCTTTGATTCTTGCCGAAGCCTGCTCTAAACTCATCAGCTCGGTAGACTTGCCGTCAATACTGACGATCTGATCTCCTGCCTCTAAGCCAGCTTCAATAGCGGGAGAATTAGGAATTGGTTCAATTACCGTTAGCTGATTGGTTGTTTGATCAATCCCTAGCTGAATGCCGATACCCGAAAGCTCTCCTGAAGTTTGACTGGTAAGCTCGGCGTATTCATCTGGGTTAAGAAATCTAGTGTAGGGATCACCAAGAGTTTTCAGAGACTGACGAATGGCTTGATAAGCATTTTTCTTGCTAGGGTATTCTTTTTTGAGTAATTCCTGTCGCTGTAGTTTCCAATCAACATGATTAAAGCCGCGATCAACGAATTCACTGTTAACGATTTGCCATACTTCATCGACGACATTTTTGGGACTGTCTTCTAGAGTTGCTGTAGCAGGAGCAGTTGCGTGAGAAAGTAGCACAGAAGAGACTGTTAAGGCTGTAACTAACCTGAGGGTTCCCGATAGTTTGGTGCTAATCATTTGAGAAACGGCGCTGAAACGTCTAGAAGAATAATTCATGAGCAATATAATCAGGAGTAATTACAGTGAGGCTGACAGAAATCAATCGAGTCAGCACTTGAACTAGTGAGCAATAAAAGAAGAATTTAGTCTTGGTTTACTTTAAAAGTATGTCAAATATCAAGCTGGAATTTACTGAAAATGGAATAAATAATTAATGAGAGTAAGCTCCAGTCTGCTTATTTTTAGTTTAGATTGTCAGCAGAAGCCAATTTATATTACAAAAGTCTGCCTCTCCTATATGTATAACATTTTGCTGTTGTTATTGATCCAGAGCTGTAGTATATTGTCACTATTCTTGAGCTGTTGCAGCAATAAAATCGAGCATGAATTGACGGTGAATATCTCCTAGAGGCTGATTGGCATTTGCTCGTTGAGAATAAGCAAATCCCTGCTGAATTTCCGCGATTGTCAACAGTTTGAGATCCCATCCCTCCCGCAGTTCTAATTCTGATACAGGGATTGTGAGGGGACAGGAAAACAGATGACGAATATAGTTTTCCCGCTGCACAGAAAGGAATTTGGTCAGTACTGGCGATAAATAATTAATCTCTTCTGCTAATTCACGTCTTAAAGCGGTTTCTGGTTCTTCTCCTGCTTCTATATGACCGCCAAAGAAAGCCCAAACTCCAGGATAAACAATTGTGGGAATATTATCACGTAACTGCATTAAGTATTTACCATCCTGATAAATAATGGCCATGACGACAGAAATAGTTTTAGCGGGCTTAATATCGTTCATAAAACTTTGATTATTGTCTATTTTCTTATGATTGAAGTTGGCAGTTTTACTTTATGGTTAATCTAAGGGAAATATTCAGTAATATTCAGTTTTTATGGTTACAGAGAAGACAATTGTTCTAGCTCAACCACATAAAAATCCCCTAGTTCCTGTTGAGCAAAGGGCAAGCTTTGATATTGAATTTTTCCTTTGATATTAATTTTTTGGTGAAGACGGGGTAGATTTTGAGTTGTGACCACCCAGACTTTTCCTGTATCGTCTTCTAGCTGATAGGCGGCATTATCCAAAAATGGAGCTTGATGGACTACTTTCCCCGTTAAATAGACGATTTGATTAACTTTTTTCGGTGATATTTCCTCTACCACAATTAAAGGTGTTTGACAGCCCAATAAACCAGCCGCTAGAGCGATCGCCAGACCAATTGCCTTGAGCTGATTTAAAACCGAGCCAAATTTTAAATTAGAAATTAACATTGGTTATCTGTCTATCCCGAAATCAACATTCAGCTTAACTTGTTTAATTTGTTCCCAAATTATTAAATAAAATTGCCTATGTCCGCTGCAAATTCCTGTCTCTTGGATGGTAAAGCCTTAGCTCAAAAAATTCAGCTAGAGTTAAAAGAAAAGATTGCTCAACTCGAACCCACAATAGGTCGTCCACCTGGCTTGGCGGTGTTAATGGTAGGGGATAATCCTGCTAGTGCGGTTTATGTCCGTAACAAGGAAAGGGCTTGCCAAAGGGTGGGTATTGCTTCAATGGGACGACACTTTGCTGCCGATACCACCCAAGCTGAATTAACAGCAGTAATTGAGCAGTTAAATCAAGACGAGCGTGTAGACGGTATTTTAGTCCAGCTACCCTTACCTAGCCATCTAGATGCGATCGCCCTACTACATCAGATTAATCCAAATAAAGATGCCGATGGTTTACATCCAGTTAATTTAGGCAAACTAGTTCGTTCGGAAGTTGGCTTGCGTAGCTGTACCCCCGCAGGAGTTATGAGACTGTTGCAGGAATATAATTTGTCTCTGGAAGGGAAGACGGCAGTGGTAATTGGCAGAAGTATTTTAGTCGGCAAGCCAATTGCTTTGATGCTACTAGAAAAGAATGTCACCGTAACAATGGCTCATTCTCGTACTCAAGATTTGGCTTCAGTCTGTCGCCAGGCAGATATTATTGTGGCGGCGGTAGGTAAACCAGAAATGATTACCCAGGATATGGTCAAGCCTGGGGCAATTGTGATTGATGTGGGGATTAATCGAATTGAGCTACCAACGGGAAAATCGAAGTTGGTGGGAGACGTGGCTTTTGAATCAGTATCAGCAGTGGCAAGTCATATTACTCCTGTCCCTGGGGGAATTGGTCCGATGACGGTGGCAATGTTATTGAGTAATACAGTAGAAAGTTATGCCCGCCAAGCAGGTCGTTAAACTTTATCGGTTAGGACGTGTCATCAATTAAAAAAAAGAGCTTTTTTCGG
>JBCCNG010000310.1:0-5721 GCA_039025955.1 Cyanobacteria bacterium P01_C01_bin.72
AAAAACTCTAACTCAAATGTAAAAATGTTTAGTACTGAGGATTTTATCATTACTGTTTTCTGTAATGTAGATGATCTGTAGCAAGAAATGACTGAAGGTCAAAAAATTAGAAGAAGAGAATTTGCACCAAGTCTGAGCGACAGCGAAATAATCACGATGGAAATTGTCGGAGAATTTCCAGGAATTGAAACGGATAAAGGCATCTGGAGTTACTTTAAGGGTCATTGGTCAAATTTATTTCCTCAAATTAAAAGTCGTTCGACTTTTGTCAGACAGGCGGCAAATCTATGGTCTTATAAGCAGAAAATGCCACAAAAATTAGCTCAGAAAGTCGGTGGCTTAGCAGACTCTGTTCATTTGATTGACGGTTTGCCTGTTCCTCTTTGCCACTATCAAAGAGCTCAGAATTGTCGATTGTTTAAGGGCTGGGCTAACTTCGGCTACTGTGCTGCCAAAGACGAAAAATACTATGGCTTCAAAGTTCATTTAGTCATAAGTCTTGAAGGTATATCACAGGATTTGCTTTAACCCCTGCTAACGCTTCTGAGAGAGATACTTGATGGGAGACCGCAAATGGCATTACTGGATTACTGATTGGTGATCAAGATTCTCTCCACCCCCTTCAATTTAAGCAAATTATTTCAGACTAAAAAAAAGTTGCACACGCCGTATATCTACTTAATGTAAAATTACCAGTTATAGTATCCAATACATTATGTTTCTTCCAAAACGGGATGCTCCCAATCAGACTTTGATTCAGCAACGTCGCGATAATTAAATATACTTTTAAAAGCCAAAAAATTAAGTTGAGATTAATTAAACAGCTCAACATTAGGGGATAATCTTCCTAATCCAGAATTAGCGATCGCCGATTAGCGACTATTTACTTGCTGGACGACGGGTAAGTTAAAGAAAAAGAGAAACTCTGGCAATATGGAGCGCTGATTTGACTGATAATTAACAGTTAGCAGAAGTACAGCCGTAAAATAATAATGCCCGACTCTGTTATTTATTTTTAATCTGCAATACTTAATCGCAGCAAAGCAACCAGTAATTTATGACTAGCATCACCAACGAACAACACAAACAAAAAATGATGCGCCGCAAAGAGGTGCAGGAGCAACGTCTAGCGGAGAAAAAGGAGAAAAAAGGCTTAATTATTGTTAATACGGGCAACGGTAAGGGTAAGACTACTGCTGCTTTAGGAATGGTCTTGCGATCGCTTGGTCATGGGTATAAAGTAGCGATCGTTCAGTTTATTAAAGGTGCTTGGGAGCCAGCAGAAAAGGCAGTACTGGACAAATGGGCGGATCAGCTCGATTTTCATGCCATGGGAGAAGGTTTTACCTGGGATACTCAAGATCGAGAGCGAGATATTGAGAAAGCTACGGCGGCTTGGGAAAAGAGTTTAGAGTATATTATCAATCCTGAATATCGTACTGTCCTGCTAGATGAAGTAAATATTGCCCTCAAGCTGGGATATTTAAATATAGACACCGTAGTTGCGGGATTAGCTCAAAAACCCGAAGATTCTCACGTTATTTTGACAGGTAGAGGAGCGCCCAAAAAACTAATTGAAATCGCCGATTTAGTTACGGAAATGACTTTGATCAAACATCCATTCCGTGAGCAGGGAGTAAAAGCGCAACCAGGAATTGAATTTTAACTAGCTTGATACTCAAAGGCGATCTTTGTGAGCAACTTTTTAAGCAACTGGAAAATAAATGCTATTTTATAACTCCTACTTTTAGTTTCTACTTTATTTAATAGTAAAAATTAATAGTAACCCAGCCTGTTAACCATGATTCAGTCGCGAGATTAATTGATGAGCAGTATTATCTCTAATAAGGGACTTCAGATGTGGCTACAACGCTCCTCTGCCGGCATATTTTTAGCAGGACAGATTGTAGTTCACTTATTAAAAGGTAAGGTACATCGTCAGAATACGGAAGAACAAATGAAAATTGTGGGACCCGATTCTGTCATGATTGCCCTGGTGACGGCTACTTTTGTCGGTATGGTATTTACCATCCAGGTTGCTCGCGAATTTCTTAACTTTGGTGCAATTCAGGCTATCGGAGGTGTCTTGGCTTTGGCTCTTAGTCGGGAATTAGCTCCTGTATTAACAGCAGTAGTTTTGGCAGCAAGGGTAGGTTCAGCATTTGCCGCCGAAATCGGCACGATGAAAGTTACGGAGCAGATTGATGCTCTTTACGTCCTGAAAAGCGATCCGATTGACTATCTGGTCATTCCGCGTCTGATTGCCTGCTGTGCTATGCTGCCCATTCTGACTATTGTTTCCCTGGCAATGGGTTTGATCGGCGGAATCTTTGTCGCCAATCTCTTCTACGGTATTTCCAATGCCACTTTTATTGATTCGATTCGGTCTTTCTTACAGCTTTGGGACTTGGTTAGTGCTTTGATTAAAGCAGTTATCTTTGGCAGTATTATTGCCATTATTGGCTGTAACTGGGGTTTAACTACCAGCGGCGGTGCTAAAGGAGTCGGAGAATCTACCACTACGGCGGTGGTTATGGCTTTAATTTCAATTTTTATCAGCAACTTTTTCCTTTCTTGGCTGATGTTTCAAGGTCTAGGTCGTCAGTTTTTAAATTAGCAGTTAGGCTCATTGCTAAAATAGTGCTAGCTCGCCATGGGTATTAAGTAATAAGTAGGTAAGCACAATTATTTATCAAACCAGACTGTTAAGTTAGTTTTGCCTTATTCCCCAACCTTACCAGCAGGAGTCATTTTATATTTAATTACATCCAAGTACTTATTTGTTTAATCTCAGCACTGGCAGCCGACTAAATTAATTTAACCGAGATCGTCGCCATGACCACCGATATCAAATCCGAAAACCAGACTGAAATTGTTGAACTAGCTCCAAATTTTAAAATTCCTCTGTTTTTGCTCTTAGCTGCTGCTGGCTGCATCTTGATTGTCAAATGGCTGGGGGTGGCGATCGCTATTTTAGGTCTATTTTTAACAATTCAAACATTTTTGATCAGGCTGCAATTTACCCCCAAAGAGCTGCTAGTATTACGTTCTGGCAAGGTAATTCGTGGTTTTCCCTACAGCGAATGGTTAAACTGGGAAATATTTTGGTCGCCAGTTCCTATTTTGTTCTATTTCAAAGAAATTAACAGCATTCATTTTCTGCCAATTATTTTTAACGCTAAAACTCTAACAGAATGCCTCCAAAAGCATTATCCACGCGAGCAAAATGAAAGCAAACTATCAAACTAATCTTAATTCAGCTAGTTAATTTAAATCAATCTTTGTAAACAAATTATCCTCAATCAATTTGGCATTTACATGAACTCTGCAAACTCTTCTCTTCCTGAATCAGATAACAACACTTTTGAACCTGTTCAATCAGCCGATAAGCCTCAAGATAATTTACAGCCGACACAGGCAATGTCAGATATCTTAGAGGATGCTTGGCAGGAACAAACGACAGAAATATCAATGTCGGAATCAGATTCAGCAACTCAAGCCCCAGAATTGCAGCCGCCAGTTTCGCCTCCAGAGTCAGCAACTCCTCCAGCAAGTAATGGTATTGAGGAGGAAGAAATCACCCGTCAAGAAAATTTGGCTAGTGATGAGTCAACAACAGAATCAGATCTGTTTGTCGATACCTGGTTAGAAGATGCAGATGGCGTGTCAGAGCAAAATGAAGTTCAGTCAGAGATCGCGCAGCTAACACAGCAAAAAGCTAATTTAGAACAGGAAATTAATCAGCTGAAAATTCATAAAGAGCAACTGCTTCAGCTTCAGATGCGCGAGGCTCAAGCCAGCATGAATCGTCTAATTGAAGAAGGGACTCAAGAATTAAGAGAGCGCAAAACCGCCCTGCGGGTAGAAATTGAAAAGCTAGAGCGCCGCAAGGAAAGAATTAATCAGGAAATGCGTAACAATTTTGCTGGTTCATCTAAAGAATTGGCGATTAGAGTGCAGGGTTTTAAAGAATATTTGGTCGGTAGTTTGCAGGATTTAGCTACCGCAGCCGACAAATTGGAACTAGTTCGTTCTGAAGCGCCTCCTGCTAGAAGAAGAGAAGAAGCTAGACCATCAAGAAGAGGAGAAACAGAAACTACTCGGCGTGGTAATCGAGGCAGAAGGAGAGAAGAATCTGCTCGGGCTAGAGGTGATAATGAGCGTCCGAATCGAGCGCAATTTTCTGAGCCGACCTTTGCCGATCAAAGTAGAAGGATTAGACAGCTATTAGATAAATATTGCAACAATCCTGACTATTATGGTGCGCCTTGGCAACTACGTCGTACTTTCGACCAGAATCAAGCTAAAAAAGTACAGGAATGGTTTTTTACTCAAGGAGGTAGAGGGGCAATAGACAGCACGGGTAGTCGTCTTCAGAATATTTTGTTGGCTTCTGCGGCTATTTCCATCCTCCATGATCTATATCGCGATCGCACTCAGGTTTTAATCTTGACAGATACCCCCGAAAACTTAGGAGAATGGCGTAAGGGATTAGAAGACTGTCTAGGAATATCTCGACGAGATTTTGGCGCAAATCGGGGTGTAGTTCTCTTTGATGCTCCCGAAGTCTTGGTGCAGCGTGCCGAACGTCTGATTGCCGACAAATTATTACCGATAATTATTATCGATGAGACAGAAGAGCAACTTAACTTATCATTGCTCAAATTCCCCCTCTGGTTGGCTTTCGCCTCGACGAATAAATCTGCGGCAACTAACTATTTGTATTAATTGATCAAGATGTTTTTTTTGTTGCAAAAAGCAGCTAAACTATTCGTAAATATTGAATGTATTTATAAATTATGATTTTCAGCTTCATTATTAGCACTGCGCTAATTCTGACCGCTTATTTATTGGGATCAATTCCCACTGGATACGCAGTAGGACGTTACTTAAAGGGAATTGATATTCGCCAGCATGGTTCGGGATCAACAGGTGCGACAAACATTTTGCGTACCGTTGGCAAATCTGCGGCGATCGCTGTACTGCTAATTGACCTACTTAAAGGTTCTCTAGCTGTAGCTCTCGTTGGTTTCGCTTATGCCCATGTCTCCAGCGATTTGTTACCTGCTGTGTGGCATCCTTGGCTAATTACGGGGACAGCCTTGGGAGCAATTATCGGACACAGTAAATCTATTTGGCTCAACTTTACTGGCGGAAAATCCGTCGCCACCACTCTGGGGGCTTTGCTAGTCATGAATCCTCTAGTTGCCTTGGGGACATTGGCTACTTTCGGCATTATCCTGGGTCTTTCCCGCATCGTTTCTCTCAGCTCAATCTGTGGTGCGATCGCCGTTAATGTATTAATGCTCGTGTTAGCTCAACCCGTTGCCTTTTCAATTTTTGCAGCTTTGGCAGGATTATATGTAATTCTCCGCCACAAAACCAATATCCAGCGTTTGCTTGCTGGAAGAGAGCCTAAAATCGGTCAAGCACTATAAAGCTGCTATCCAAACTTTAGGTTGTTGATTTCAATAAATAGAATATGAGCTTTGTCACAAAGTTTGCCAAGATTCCAGTTAGGGTAGAAATTACTCTCACTGGAATTTTTAGTTGGTTATTTTTATAGACCTGCGGAAATTAATTTGAATGACTATACTTCCAATTTCTTGAGTGCATAATCACAAACTGATATTAATAAAAAAGCCCTACCGAGAAGTGGTTAACCTCTGATTGGTAGAGCGCGAAAATAAACAGATAAAAATAAACAGATAAAAGATAGCT
>JBCCNG010000311.1:0-5713 GCA_039025955.1 Cyanobacteria bacterium P01_C01_bin.72
GATTAAACTGCTCAATAACGGGGTTAAAATCAAGCTCTAAGTCCTGTCCTGGTACTTCAGTCGTAGAAACTTTGAATCTACCTTTACCTAATTTCTGGATTAATTTCATTCTTCTGGCTCAGATTTAATCAGTTTTTCCGTTTGCTCCTCGATGTCTTTTTCAACAGCTTCGAGAAGGCGATCGCTTTTTTGAGTGGCAGCCTGAATCTTGCGTTTTTCCAGTGGGGCGATCGCCGCCGATTGAGAAACTTGTTCTAAAGTGTCAGACACTTTTTTGACTTCATGCAGTACCGTACCAACCTGTAATTTATACTCAGCCAGCTCGATCTGATAGACCTTAGCGCGAGATATTGACCAAGAAGTACCGACCGAAAAAACAGCGATCGCAAAACCCAATTGATTCCAAAACCATTCACTAGCAATCATGCTTTTCTTTACCATCGCGCTTTATGCCCCCGCCAGTCAGTGTGAGTAAAATTAGAGTAGGCTTTATAACCACCGTCATTATGATCAGGCTCAAGTATTCGAGCCGCATCTTGGGGAGAAAAATAACCTGATACCCAATCCACGCCATCGCCGTATTGATGTCGCGACCATTTCACACCGCCATTATTTCGATTAACCGCTCGGGGACGATACCAAGAATTAATAATGATTGGTCGGTTGTCCAATTTCTCACGGTAGGCATCAAGATTTCGAGCCACCGATATAATGTTTTGCTCAATCTGTGCCGCTGTAATGATCAGCCTGCCATCAATATAAAGATTCTCAAGGCTTCTTTTACAATCCTCAGTTGCCTCACCCCAAGTAAAATTAGAGCCTGGATAAATTGGCGTGCTGGGATAAACCAAAGTCTCTGAAGGTAACTTCATCGTGTGACCTCCTCATAATTGAAATAATGGATCATGTAAACAGGCTGCCAATAAATCTGGACATTCTGAAGAGTGATATTAGATTTAGCTTCCACAGTGATCGACATATCAGGAGTAACAATCGCTCCAGCAGGAAGCTGAACGGGAATCTGATTCCAGCGAAAATTCACCTTACCCAAATCCTCGTCTCCCCGATTCAGAAAAAAAGTAATCTCATCATCAATAGAGCGCTGATCTTTAGGAACGAAAGCAAATATCGACCTGAGAGAAATAGGACTTTGGATCCCCGCTTCAGCAAGACTAATCGTTTTTCTCTGTCCTAGACTGAAAAAGCCAAAGCTGAGGATGCCAAACCCTTGAACCCGCTGACCAAAAAAATGCTGTTCATCAGCGGGATTATCAGCAGCAAGTTTAAAAGCCTGATAGCTTTGCTCTCCATACTTTTGAGTAGTTTCAGTTAAGCTGTAAACCATTACTGTAGTAAAAAAAATAAAGTTTCCAAAACTTGGCTCACGTCGCTATTGTCTGCTTCCTCCAACGCCGCCTCAATGCGGTTCAACTGCTCTTGAATCTCATTCAGCTTGCTGTTGATAGTGCAAAGCTGACAGTCGTTCTGCAGAAGAATTACTTCGAGCAAAAAACTCTGACTGGGGGCGAGTGCCAATCGCATTGGCAAACCCAACTCCAAGATCTGTTGGGGAAATAAAGTAATTCGCTGAGTAGTCGAGACATTGAACGGGTCAAGTCGGACTTGCCGCCAAAGAGTGTTCGAGAGCTGAACCTGGAGATAAATATCAATCTGATACTCAAAATCAGAAGCAGGAGCAATCAGATAAAAACCCAACCCTGAAGTAAAAACAGTTGATAAATTCTCGGAGCCAGGATTGAGAGACTGGTTAAAAATTGTGGTTTGCTGTGTCGCCATAATTTTCCGATTCCCCAACATATCGCCCAGCAAGAACACCAGGACGATTTAAAATTTCTCTGATGCAGGACTTTTGCTGGACTCCATCACTAGCCCCATAGGGAATTACCGCCTTAACCTCTTGTCCATCAATTGCCAGATTGAGATGACGTAAACTAGTGCTAGTTCCCTCATACTGATAGCTCGTGTTAACCCTGCGGGCTGCCACCAAGGGAGTAATCGGCACAATTGGGTCTGCTGTTCCCTCAACTAGTCGTAACTTCTGATGGCGCAAAGTTTGAGAGCCATCGTCATTGTCATAGAGCAGAAGTTGAGAAACGTAGGCAAAACTAGCCATTACTTAGTTAGTAAATCGGTGTACAGATCACTCAGCTTTTCCCCCACCCGTTCGACCTGGAGAATATTCGGATTACTCTGAAGCTGAATCATGAAAGTTTGATACTCAGCCGTAGTCGGTTGAAATGGATGCTGTAGATAGAGATAATCACCTTCATCTCGGTACAGCTTCACGGCTCTAGGAGTAAAAATGAGGGAGCATAACCGCTTGGCGTTCGGTTCTACCGCTCCTAAATAGACCGCAGGTAGGTAAGGTAAATCAAAACTAGATTTCGTCTGAGTTACCGAACCATCCTGACGATAGAGGCGAGAACTGAGACGAACCGAGCGGTAGACCTTACCAAAATCACTGGTGTAGTTAGCCCCATAGCCAGCCATAATCTAGATATCTTGCAGACGACGAGTAGATTCGCCAACATAAGACAAATAATAAGCTTCGGGTGCGGCGGTGTTAATCGCGTCAGTCAAATCGGCAACGCTAGAAACAGGCATCAGACGAGCATAGCTAGTACCATCGTCAACCAAGCCATGTAGAGTAAAAGCTCTGGGAGTAATGACCTGATTCTTGGGACGACTACCCAAACCGCCAGCTTCTACGTTAGTTAACTCAGATTTTTGAATGTTCAAAAACGTCGTGTTTTGAGATTCAAAACTGTAGCCGATACGCTGTGTTCCCATTACCTCAGAGGTATAGTCAAACTTACCTGTTTCTTTATCGCCAGAGCCATCAATAGCAGCGGCAGCCAAAGGAGTAGATCTAAATGTTGGAGCAGGAGTGGGCAACACAGACGAGGGTAGATTAGCCCAAGTCTCGCCATGTAGATCAACACAAATCGCGCCAGCAGTAACTAAAGCAGTTCGTAGAGTGAGAATATTGCCAATATTAGGAACTACGTATTTAAAATCTCCTTCAGGAAATTTAGCCAGTAGATAACGAGGAGAAAAAGGCAATCCTGCACCAGAACAGCCACCACTGCGAGGCACATAGACCCCAGTAGGAATAGGCGCTTGAGCCGAAAATTTCACAGGAATACTATCATAAGTATTGCCAAAGTCCGAGGTGTAGGTAGCCACCATCAAATTAGTGTTTTGTTTAGCCATCTAATTGATAAATCTAGAATCAAATTTAAAGTCGTCTCAAATCTATACCCAATCACAATTACCGCTAAATTAATCTATTGGCATACCTTTAAAGGTATACCAGAGGGTCTAGAAATCTGTGATGTGTTCCTCACAGTTGGGATTAACATGAACCCACCATCTTCCGTGATGTTTGGTTGCAAATAGCTTATTTTGGCGAATTAATCGCCTGGATTGTGCGCGAGTGAAATTATTGCTTGCCTCCCATTCTGTCAAAGGAATCTGCACCGTTTTGAGTGCATTTTGGGCTTTAGTTTGAGGTCGCAATGCTTGTATGCTGCCACGACGGGCATTAAACCCCCCAACAGAGGGTAATTTAATTCGATTCTTCATCTTGAGGCGGATGATATGTAATTAAAGTTTGTGGTTCTCCCGGCACATCTTCACAGCTCAAAAATGCCCGATAAGGTCGAGATGTTCTGACAGGAATATCCTCTCTGCCGTTGGTATGGTCAGGTATATTCCGCCCTTGTTCCTCAGCGGTAGTTAAGCTCAGTAGTTGATCAAAACAGGAATTGGCGGCGGCAGCATCTTGAAACCAGCCCGTAATGCCCTGTTTGTAACCCTTAAGTTTGAGCTTGGCGTATTGATTGCCCTGTACCCAACGAATATTGGCAAAATCAGTATCCCAGTCATAATCTTCTTTCGGTGCGGGAATTTGGATCGGACGTTTATTGCTTCCTTTGGTTCGTTTGGGATAATTGTCTAGGGTAACAAAGTGTAAAACTAGTACTTTGCCTTCAATTCTGCCTAACTCTTTTTCGGAGGCAATTAGAGTTACTACTTCTGGTTCTGCCTCAGAAATCCCACACAATGCTTGATGATTATTTCTCCCTTGGATAAGGGCAAAATCAGCCAGGATACCGTTGATATAGCTAGCTGGCGCTGAGAGTAGTACCCCGTTTTCTGACTCCGCTGCGGCATTAATTAAAGGACCATATTTTGATTGACTAACTAACTCGGCTAGATAAATATCAACTGCTGCGGTGTATTGTTCTGTACCTTCTGTCGTATCAGGATAATCATTACGACTGATGCCAGAATTATTACAAAATTGGTAGAGATCATCACGATATATTTTAGTGATTGGATCAATCGCTTTACAGATTTCTTTGTAGATAGCATCCTGATTGGTTGCTAAATATTTCAGCCGTTCATTTAGCCCAGCGATGCCTTTGCCTTCAAATTCTTTCTTTGTCAGGGTAGCCTCGGCGTAGGTAAGTAGTGGCTGCTCGCTTTCATCTTTGGGGAAATCACAGGAGTAATCTGAGCAAACGCTACCAGAGATATCAATAGTCACGTACTGCTCTAACTCCTGAATCTTTTGTAAGTTAGTAGCAATCGCACTTAATAATTGACCACAGCAATCTTGAAATTCCTGGGATAAATCAGCACAACAGTTAGTTAACTCTTGACTGAAATTTTCGCAGCTCACAGAATTTCCTCCTCCTCCAAAATCATTAATTACATTGGCATCAATCAACACTCTCGCCGTTGCTGAACTTTCACCATCGGCAATGGTGATGGTCAGAACATTATTGACTTCGTTATATTCAGCATCTAAAACGAGATTTGATTGAGTCAACTCTGGCTGATTATCGTCTGGAACAGAGATATTAAGAGTCTGAGTTTTAAGCTGTTCCCCTAAGACAATCTCAAAATCAAACTGTCCTAAGTTGATTTCGGTAATGGTGAAGTCTAATTGTTCTGGTTCTGGCAGAGTTAAAATGTCTTCATCAAATTCGCCGTTAACTCCTATTTTTACGACATAACTGCCGTCGCTTTGATCAAATATGTCGCAAGTAACATTGGAAACAACTGAGTTAGGAAGCTCAACAACGTC
This sequence comes from Cyanobacteria bacterium P01_C01_bin.72, assembly GCA_039025955.1. GTDB lineage: Bacteria > Cyanobacteriota > Cyanobacteriia > Cyanobacteriales > Xenococcaceae > Waterburya. Next base: position 5,117 of record JBCCNG010000311.1, read on the forward strand.
GTTTTGACTTTCTCCTTCAATGACGACTGCTGTAATTAGCTCGTTGTTATTTAGCTCAGTAACTACCTCAAACTGAGGACGATAATTGTGAGCCTGTGGCACATCAAGGGATTTATGACCAGTCAAATCTAACTGTACTAGCTGAATCTCATAGAGCAATTCGTCAAGCCTAGCGAGTAGGGCATTATACTCGGTACGAGTCACAAAATCACTACAGTTAGGAGTACTCATGAGTCGCCTCCTGAATACTCACCTAGCGGAATTTGATAAACCGAATTACCCGTATTAGGGTCGTGGCAGCAAACATGATCGCCACAAAACACAGCACATGTACCAGCGGGGCATTCTTCGCCACAGCGACAAACTACCGTATATTCTGGCGGCGGACAGCCCACATCTGAGCAAATTTGAGCTACAAACTCATAGGGGTTAAATATTGCTGCTGTGGGTACGGTGTTGTTCGGAAACGGCGGCGCAGCAGTAAAAGTCTTGTAAATATTTAGACACTCAGTTGGCAAAGGACTGCTATCAATCAGAGTTCCCCCAATTCCGTGACCTTGAATGTCTTGGTCGCGGATCTCGATTCGTTCGAGATAA
>JBCCNG010000312.1:0-5704 GCA_039025955.1 Cyanobacteria bacterium P01_C01_bin.72
TCTGTTTTAGTCCTGCGTTATACTCAGACCAGTTGCGAATGCGGTATTGATTCTTCATTGATAGATTTTGGTTGTGGTTAACTTTAATCTATCATTCTTAAGTGTCTACCCTTCGCAGCTTTGATTTGTGCAACAACGCCGTTCTTAGTTCTTAGTTATTGGTCTTTAGTCATTAGTTCTTAGTCGCACAAGCCAAAGGATTGTAAATTAAATCAATTCAAAGTCGTTAATATGAGTAAATTAACTTTGTTCTGTTTAGCGCGTCATGCCTCTATTTCGTATAGTAGCTCTATTCATTGGTCTTAGCGTAATTTTAGGACTGTCAATTTGGCTGGTGACATCTTTATCTCACCTGTATATGCAGATCTCTTTTACTGCACCGATCCTGGCTAATTTACTGCTGCTTTTGGTCATAATTTTAATTGGCTCTTTGGTGGGAGGATATGTTTATTATGTCAATAGATACACACGCCGTGGTTCACGTCAGCCCAATGGTAAGCGTCGAGGCAATCGAGTTAGAGTTCCCGCAGCAAAAACCGAGGTAGCAGCCCAAAATCTTGAAGCGCTAAAACAGCAGGTAGGGCAAATACAGGACAAGATTGCTCAAAAAGCCTTGCTGGGGAAATCTCGGCGTATAGAAGCGGATCTACAGCGAGGAGAAGTCAAAGTTGTGATTTTTGGCACGGGTTCAGCAGGTAAAACTTCCTTGGTTAATGCACTAGTAGGAGAGATTGTGGGTGAAACAGATCCAATCATGGGTACAACGACTCAAGGGGAAACCTATAGCCTTAAGCTGCGGGGGGTAGGGAGGGAAATACTCATTATTGATACCCCAGGAATCTTAGAAGCGGGAATCGCCGGGACAGAAAGGGAAAAAGTAGCTAAACAGCTAGCTACGGAAGCAGATTTATTGGTTTTCACTGTCGATAACGATCTACGACAGTCAGAATATGAGCCGTTAAAAACCTTAGCCGAAATTGGCAAGCGATCGCTTTTAGTTTTTAATAAGATAGATCTCTACACTGACGAAGATCGAGAAGTTATCTTAGGTCGTCTCAAGGAAAGAGTAAAACCCTTTATTCCATCTACTGACGTAACTGCTATCTGTGCAAATCCTCAACCCGTGCAGTTAGCCACAGGGGAAATTATTGATCCACCTGTAGAAATTTTACCCTTGATCAAAAGGCTGGTAGCGGTTTTGCGGGCGGAGGGAGAAGATCTGATTGCGGATAACATTTTGCTACAGTCCCATCGCCTGGGAGAAGAAGCACGCACGATTATTGAAAACCAGCGCCGTCGAGAATCAGACAAAATAATTGATCGCTATCAATGGATCAGTGCGGGAGTAATTGCTGTCACTCCTGTCCCTGTAGTTGATATGTTAGCTACCGCTGCGGTTAATGCCCAAATGGTAATCGAGATTGGCAGAATTTATAACATTGAGCTAGATCTAGAGCAGGGGAAAGAATTGGCTCTCTCTTTGGGCAAAACTTTAGTTAGCTTAGGCGTAGTTAAGGGGGCGGTAGATATCCTCGCTAAAGCCCTCCAGTTTCACTTTGCTACCTATATCGTCGGCAAAGCAATTCAAGCCGTATCCGCCGCATATTTAACCAGGATCGCCGGTAAAAGCTTTATCGAATACTTTAGACGCAATCTCGATTGGGGTGATGGGGGAATTACTAAGGTAGTGCAGCAGCAGTTTCAGCTTAGTCGGCGAGATGAGTTTGTTAAATCCTTTGTTCAAGATGCTATCTCTAAAGTCGTCCAGCCCCTCTCAGAAGCCTGGGGGGATGAGGAATTAGAAGAGCAGGAAAAGACTCAGGTGGTCCAGGAAATGGTGGCTCAACTAGAGGATGATTGGTAGTTACAATACTTCGGACAAAATTAAGAAGCAATAACACCAAGCTCTATACACTGTAGATAGTGGGTTTCTAATTCTGGGCATGTCAGCTCCAAAGCAGACCTGACTAGAAATGTTTGGAGTAAATATTGATTAAAACCGACATTCCGCAGAAATTAAAAAGAGACTGAATAATTAATTTCAGATATGAAGAAGAAGTATCAAATAAATCTAACTTCAAGAAAAAGTTGATGGTATTTTTAAAATCATGACACCATCAACGCCAGAAATCAAAGTAAAAGACATAGATCACTGCGGAATCATTGCAGGGATAATTGACGAAATTGAATTAGTAACACAAATCGATGAGATCATACTAAAACACGGCAACCAGAAAGTGACGACAGGACAAGCAGTCACGACTCGCGCGTTCCCTTGCGTCTTACGCCGACATTGAAATGACTACAGGTAGCTGGCAATGTCCTAAATAGGAAAACGCTTCATCATAGTATTAGCTTCCCTGGCATTATTAGATAAAGTAGAAGAAATATCGGGAATTTGCGGGATTTGCGACAGCACATCAACAGTACGGCGCAGCATTCTCACAATATCTCCTTCTGCCAAACTGACGCTATCACAAAGATCCTGCCAATCCAGACCCAGTGCCCACTGTTCACACAGCCCCACTAGCCCATATTCGCGCCAGACGGGTAAACTAACTCCATGACGACGCTGTGCTTGAAATAGACGAGTTCTTATTTCTCTAATCGTCGAACTGCTTTGAGCAGATTTTTTGACTCCCAAGACTTCTAATACTTGGGGTGGTGGGGGAAAATCGCACCAAACATCGGCGCGAGGAGTTTCGGTAATTAAAGCGCAGACGGTAGCGGCTAGGTGATGGGGTTCAAGATGTTCTAATTCCCCAGAAACAAACACCAATGCTAACCAGAGTTCGTTATCGCCGCGAATAGTTGCAGCGGCTTGACCCAGAAAACTAGGGCTATATTCCTGGAGTGCCTCAAACTCCTGCAAGACAGCGATTAAATTGAGAAATTCTTCCCAGTAATAGGACTGGTTTGACTTTTGTTTTTGATACTTAATCTGAGTTTTATTGAGTTTTTCCCTAAGCTGGAGACGTTTTTGGTGTTTCTTAAGCAGTTTATTCGGATTATCTACCTGCTGCACAGGATGACGAGCAATTTCTTGCTGTACCCGATCTAGTTTTTGCTGCTGTTCGCTTACTTCTGGTGCAGGGGGAAGGGGGATTATTTGCTCACTAATTTTGCCAATAGCGATCGCCGTAATTTCGTCTCCTTTACGCCACTTGCCCAGCTTGACATTATCTAGGGAAGGTGGAGGAATCTCTTTTATTTCCTGGCTGGCGAGCGTCCCCTGATTAATTTCACTCACGTCGGCATTGGCAGCAATATACCAATAATTATCTACCCCTAAGCACAGTAGGTTAGCTGCTCTACCCGAACCAGGTATTTTATCTATCAGTACTGCGGCTAAAGGAGAGTTGAGCCGAATGTGTTTCCCTTTCAAGCCGATAATTCTACCAGGCTCTATTTGAGAAACTAAAGGCTTAATCTGGTTCTTGCGATTAATTTCTGCCTGCTGCTGCAAAATGCTGAGTAAACGCTGTTCTTCTTTCGCTCTTTCTCTTAGTTTCTGATATCCCGCTAGTTTTCCTGGGGGGACGGCAGCCAAGGAAATATCTAACTTAGCTAGTTCGGTAGTAATTTCGGCGATCGCCGTTTGTTCGGGAGCAAGTCTTTTTTGGGAAAGATACTCGGCAAAACTACGCTCCAGAAGTTCCTTGACTTCGGGCAGGCTATATTTTTGCAGCAGATTTAGCACCATACCGTAGGAAGGGGTGAACCAACTTCTAAGTGGTTCGGCAGATGAAGTAGCTAGAAATGCCGCCTCTTTCGCCCCTTCAAAGGGAGTTTGAATCGTTACTACATGCCCCACCTTGTCTTTGCCCCTTCTTCCAGCCCGACCCGATATTTGAAGGAATTCTGAGGGACTGAGCATACTATGTCCGCCGTCAGTGCGCTTGGAAAGTGCTGACATCACCGTAGTGCGGGCAGGCATATTGATTCCCGCTGCCAAAGTAGCAGTGGCAAAAACGATCTTAACTAGTCCCATTTCAAACAGTCTTTCGACTAGTTCTTTCCAGGCAGGAAGTAAACCCGCATGGTGAGAGGCAATGCCCCGCATTAAAGGTTCTATTTGATCAATACGAGCTATGCGGGAGTTTTCACAGAGAAATTGCCACAGCAGATATTTTTGATTGGGATTTGCCGTGAGGTATTGAGCCAGCTGAGTTTCTGACTGTTCATTATTAGCAAGATAGTCCCGTAGTAAATCGGTTAATTCGGGGTTGCTCTGACTAAAGTGTTCGAGTAAAGCTGTCTGTAAGTCTGTGTTGTTAGTTAAGAAGAAATAGAGCAAAATACTCTCAATTTGCTGTCCTTCTTCGGCAGTGACCAAAGCCAAGTTATCGATCATGTCTACCGCTTTATCGCAACCTCGGCGGCTAAAGATAATGTAGATCGCGGGAAGCATATCTTTATTCTGTAGCTGTTGCACCACCTGATAGATTTTAGGGCAGTCTTTGACCTTAAGGCGTTTTGCCTTTTGCCCCTTGCGGGGAATAGATGACTTGAGCTTGGGGCTAATCTCCGTTTCTGCCTGATTTAACAGACGATGGATGCCACGGCGATCGCAAAAGTAGTAGCGTAGCGGTACAGGACGAAAATTAGAATTGATTAGTTCACACTCGTAGCGTTCGGTGTTATTTGGATTGTAATTACGCACCTTGGTAATCCAGTCGGTCAACTCTTGAGGATTACCAATGGTTGCCGACAAAGCTACTAGCTGGATCTGCGGTGGACAGTAAATTATTGATTCTTCCCACACAGTGCCGCGAAAGCGATTACTGATATAGTGACATTCATCCAGCACTACTGCTTCTACATCTGACATGGATGTTCCCAATTGTCCGATGGGAGTTTCATAGAGCATGTTGCGGAAAATCTCCGTCGTCATGATGACGACGCTGGCATTGGGATTGATAATTGTGTCTCCCGTCAGTAAGCCGATTTTATGGACATCTCCTTGACCAAACTGCTCTTGGAAGTCGCGAAACTTTTGGTTAGAGAGCGCCTTTAGTGGGGTGGTATAAAATACTCGCTTGCCATGATTTAAAGCACGGTAGATAGCATATTCGCCAATCAAAGTCTTTCCCGAACCTGTAGGAGCGCAGATAACTACAGATTTTCCTGCTGCTAAGGCAGCGATCGCCTTATTTTGGAACTCGTCTAGCTCAAAGGGAAATAATTCTTGCGGATTTAACTCAGAATTAGAAGCGATTAGATTCACAAGTGGTTCTATATGGTCGGACTCTGGGTCACTATACTAAATTGATACTCTATATTGTGACATTTTTACCAGATTTATGATTTTAATCGCAATAATTGTGAGCGTTGAACATCTGCTTGAAGCAGTCAACCGTTCTCAAATAGATATTAAGTTAAAAATTATACTCAGTGACAGAATTAAGAACCGGCAATATCTCTAATTAATAGAAGCTTTGAGCTAATATAGCCCAAAAGATTTTGGCGGTCTTCGGAAGTCAAAGTGGAAGATTTATCAATTTCCCTCATAATTTGCTGAATTAAATCTCGATCATCCAACTGCATCAACACCTGCTTATTTATGGCAGAGACAGAAGACCATACTGCGTGAATAATTTTTGATTCCATATTGGTATTTCTCATGTATTTCGCATTGTAGCCTGACGATTATTGGCAATAAAGTCAATTCCAACACAATAAGACGCTAACACAAATATAAAGA
>JBCCNG010000313.1:0-5695 GCA_039025955.1 Cyanobacteria bacterium P01_C01_bin.72
CTCATACTCTTGGTTTTGGTTGTCCTAGAGGCTGTGTTATCTGCGGATAATGCGATCGCCTTGGCAGCGATCGCTAAGAGTGTTAAAGATCCCAAATCGCAGCAGCAAGCTCTTAATATTGGCTTGGTTGGGGCATATATACTTAGGATCGCTCTAATTTTCGCCGCGACCTGGGTGATTCAATACTGGCAGTTTGAGTTATTAGGGGCAATATATTTACTGTGGCTTGTCTTCGACTATTTTTTTCAGGAGGGAGATGAGAATAACGAAGAAAGAGCTCTAGGTTTTAAATCGTTATGGCAAATTATCCCGACTATCGCTATTACAGACCTCGCTTTCTCCCTCGATAGCGTCACCTCGGCGATCGCCATTACGGAAGATACTTGGCTGATCGTTGCGGGAGGAACAATCGGGATTGTAATCTTGCGTTTTCTGGCAGGTTTATTTATTCGCTGGCTCAAAGAATACACTTATCTAGAAGATGCAGGATTTATCACCGTCGGCTTCGTTGGCTTGCGCCTGTTGCTCAAGGTTTGGCTGCCAGATTATCTAATTCCTGAATGGGTCACAATCGCCGTAGTAGCCGTCTTCTTTGCCTGGGGCTTTTCTAAGAAAGAAGTTGTCGAGAAAGAAAACTAGTTCCTAATAGCGATTGGTGACAAGCACCACCCAACTTTATAACTTGTCACCATCAACTAACGACTAACAACTAACGACTAATATGCGCAGCGGTATCCTTTAGGACAACTAAAAAATCAATACGTCCGTTTTGCTGTTGCTACACGAGAGATGATACTGGTTAATAACACCAGCATTACGAGAATAAATGCCGCACCCCAGGCTAATTCCTGTTGATTCTTAAACGGAACGATCGCAAAGTTATAAACTAGCACCGCTAAAGAGGCTGTTGGCTCAACTAGTATCTCGTCCCAGTTGGGCCAAAACTGAGTAAATAGCGCCGTAAACAAGAGAGGAGCAGTTTCTCCCGCAGCACGGGCAACCGCCAGAGTAATCCCTGTAATGATAGCGGGTAAGGCAGCAGGCAAGACAACTTGCAGCACTGTTTGATACTGATTTGCGCCAATTCCCACAGAAGCCTGTCGAACATCTTGTGGAACAAGCTTTAGAGATTCATCGGTAGTACGCACAATAATCGGCAGCATCAAAATCGATAGGGCAAATCCCCCCGCCCAAGCTGAATAGCTTTTAGTGGTCAAAACAACGGCACTGTAAGCAAATACCCCGACGATGATTGAAGGAACGCCGCTCAAAACGTTGGTCGCAAATCTAATCCACTCCGCCGCTTTCCCTTCGTTGAATTCTGAAAGGTAGATGGCTGCCATGATGCCTAGAGGGACGCTGATCAATGCGCCAATTCCCACCATCAATATTGTCCCGAGAATAGCGTTGCCGAAACCGCCACCATCAACTAGGGGAGGAGGGGGTAACTCGGTAAAAACAGAAGTGGATAGAGAGCTAATTCCTTTGGTGATTAGATAACTGAGAATAATAAAGAGGGGAACGATTGCCATAAGGGTAAATAATCCCGCAATCCCGCTCATAATTAGACCGAATAGGGTACGTGGAGAAGTGGGATTACGTTGAAGATGGATTTCCCCATAACCCGATTTTGCTGTCTTGGATTTCGTCATTGTGTTCCTTAAACTTGCTTGATATTTGGCTAAATTTGCTTTAAATCTTTTGTAGTCTGGTGACGAGTAGCTGGGCTAAGACATTAACTACTAAAGTAATAAAAAATAGAATCAAAGCCGCATACATTAAAGCCGCAACCTGTAAGCCACTAGCCTCAGCAAACTGGTTAGCAAGTAAAGATGAAACCGTATTGGATGGGGCAAATACAGAAGCATTAACCCTGTTAGAGTTGCCAATCAGCATAGTTACCGCCATAGTTTCCCCTAATGCTCTACCCAAAGCCAACATGATGCCACCAATAATGCCTGAAGATGCCGCAGGCAGAATAATCTGCAAAATTGCTTCCCAGCGAGTTGCCCCCAAACCAACAGCAGCCTGGCGCAAACCAATATCAACGTTGCTAATAGCATCTCGACCAATCGCCGCAATTGTGGGCAGGATCATCACCGATAAAATCAGGGCAGCAGGAAGCATTCCTGGTCCTCTGAGGGGAGTAAAGCCTTTGAGAAAAGGAATCAGCACAAAAATGCCCCACAGACCGTACACCACACTGGGAACAGCCGCTAATAGCTCAACCAAAAACACGATAATTCTTTGCACTGAAGGAGGGAAATAATCTTCGCTTAAGAAAATTGCTACTCCCAAACCGATAGGCACAGAAATTGCTAAGGCAATAAAAGAGCTAACCAAAGTACCGTAGATGGCTGGCCATACTCCATATTCACTTTTAACGGGATTCCAGCTACTAGTGGCTAAAAATCTAGGACCAAATTCTTTAATAGCTGGCATCGCTGCAATACCGACCTGAATTGTGATCCAAACTAAGACTCCAGCGATCGCAAAAGCCAAGATTTTGGAGATCCAATAAAAAGCACCGTCCAAGCCTCTTTCCATTCCCGCACGAGGCTCTATCTTGGGAGTTTGATTAGTCATAAATAATATTTAATCTTATTTAGTTCGTTTGCTCTGACTCTAGATAATCTAGATAATATTTAAACCTGTAGTGAAAATATGTGTTGAAAAATATTTTACTGGTGTTTATCTATTTTATTTACAATATTCTGATTAAGCCTGGGTAAAGCTCTTGTTATTTAGACAGGGTTTTTGATATCTTCACTGTTTTAGGCTTAGTTCGAGAAAAGTTATCCCTCAGCCATACAGGAAAACACACTGAGTTATTAGACTTGTTTGGGCAAGATGCGATCGCAACTAGTTAGAGTAATTCTTGTTCGATAAGGCAGCAAGGTATATGACAATACGGTAATAATGTTAAATTGGGTTAGAATTTTAGATGGAATGGAATTAGGATTCCTGGACTTTGAATTTGAGGTACAGCACTGATGACTACTTTAAAGTTGACGAAGCAGGACATTATCGGAATTACAGAGGAAGAAGTCGCGACAATCGCCCTACGGTTGGAGCAAGATGAATACGAAACTCCCTTCGCTGCATTAGAAGATTGGCATCTCCTCAGAGCGATCGCCTTTCAGCGAGAAGAGTTGGTTCAGCCCTATGTTCATTTGCTAGATATTGAAGCTTATGATGAAGCCTGAAACATTTGACATTGAACATTTAACATTAAACAGTTTATATTGTTGCCTTATTGCAGAAGGATAAATAAGGGCAATAGGCGCATTTTTCGGTAGTCGGGGTGGCGGTGTAGTCACCCTGGCTTATTTTTTGGGCTAGTTTTGCTGCTTCTGTGGCAATTGAGCTTAACTGACTGGAATCGAAGCTGTGTATTTTATCATGGCGTAGATAAACGATATGAGCCTGGGGACGCTGGAGGGCGGCGGCGTAGAGCCACAGTTGGAAACGATGATCCATAGGCTGCATTGTGCGATCGCTTTTGTAGTCTAAAATCCAGTTACGACCGACTAAATCAATCACGCCGTTGAATGTGATTTGACCTAGTTTAAAGCTAATTTGTTCTTCTTTGGCGATCGCTGTTTGGCGGAAGTGTTGATACATGGGCAGCTTAAAGAATCTGATGGCTAAAGCGATCGCTTCTTCTAGTATGGACTGTTCCCAGTCTACTTCGGCAAAGGGCAGTAGGTCTTTAGGTTGAGTTAAGTTATGCTCTAGGGCTTTATGGACTAATGTACCCGTTTGTATTCCATAGGCGATGGGGGAAGGGGTATCTTTGAACCAGTCCTCTCCTAATCCTGGATGCCCCTCAATAAAATGTAGCTTGAACCTTTGAGGACAGCGGGCATAGTCGGTTAAAGCGGTGACGGGGAGTTGAGACAGTCCTGAACCTACTGAATTGAGCAGTAGAGGTGGTAAATTCTCAGGGAGAGGTGGGAGTAAAGGTACTGGAGGCAAAGCTTTAGTATCGGTGTAGGGAATAGTAAAAGTCGGCACTTTCGCCGCCGCAATTCCTTTTTGCAGACGATTTAATTCTCCTTTGTAGGGTTCAGCCGCACTGAGAATTAAGTAGTCTCTGGCTCTAGTTAGGGCGACATAAAGGACTCTCACGGCTTCGGCTCGCTCTTTTTGCTCCTGGAGATATTCTAGCCAGCTATACAACACTGGTTTTTGCATTTCTCCCAGGCTATTTTGACTTTTGACTCCTATTCCTAGTTGAGCATCAAAGCGAATGGGAGGATAGGATTTTGGGCGCTCTTTACTTAAATCGGCAACAAAAACAGCACCCCACTCTAAACCCTTGGCGGCATAGATAGTCATTAAAGACACCGCATTACTAACGGCTATGACAGGGCGCGGTACGGCAACTTCTTGTTGATAGAGCTTTTGCAGACGGCGCACTACGCCAAACAGATCATAAGTTCCCTGTTCTAAATCTTTAACTAACTGTCCTAATCCCCGCCAGTCAGCTAATCTTCTCTCTGCCCCTGTGAGGTTGGCAATTACCGCTGTGTATCCTGTTAGGCGATCTGCATACTGTAAAACACGGGAGGGCATCTCTGACTGACGAATTTTTAATAGCTCTCTTAAAACCCCAATGGGACGAGACAAGTCGGCATACTCAAAGACAAACTTAGACTTCTGTAGCTCATCCCACCAGCTAGAATCTGTTTTGGATTCTGGTTCAAATTCTGGCTTAAAAGACTGCCGCAGTTGAAACAAAAAGCGATCGCTGACTGCAAAAAACGGACTTCGTAACACAGCCACTAGTGCCAGATCGTCTGCGGGATTGGCTAAAAACCTGAGTAGAGCAAAAGCGTCTTTGGCTTCTCTTGTAGCTAGTAGATTTCCTCCCCCAGCAGGAGCAACGGGTATCCCAATAGCGGCTAAGGCTTCTCCATATACTTCCAAGGGTTGCCAGGTGCGGGTCAGAATAGCAATATCTTTGGGTTCAATTGGGCGCGTATGTCTCTTCTCCTTGTCAAATACGTGCATCTGGCGCTCAAGCATCTGCTTAATTCTTTCTGCCAAACTAAACGCCTCAACTCGCTGGCGCTGAGATTTATTAGGCTTGGGTGGTTTTTCTCCCCCTTGACTTAAAGGATCGCCAATAGTTAACACCTGTAAGTAATTAAAGTTGGCGCTTCCTATTGTCTGGAGAGGTTTTTCTGAGCGAAAAGCGTTTAAATCCTGATGATTTTCTGCTAATAGCGGAGCGAAGATCTGATTAAACTGGTCGATTAGAGTTTTGTGGGTGCGAAAGCTAGTGCTGAGAATAACCTCCTTGCCATTGTTCTGTAAAATGCGATCGCGAAACTGTTGAAAGACGCGAATATCCGCCCGCCGAAAACCGTAGATTGATTGTTTGATATCGCCGACAATGGTTAATTCTGCTGCTGCGGTTAAGGTAGTGAGTAATTCTGCTTGGGTAGGATTGGTATCCTGAAACTCATCAACTAAAAATATCTGCCATCGCTGCTGATAGTATTTTTGGACATCAGGGTGAGTAAGTGCCTGGAGAGCATATATTTCCAAGTCGCTAAAAGTAAGCACCTGACGCTGTAGCTTGAGCCGACTTAGATAGTTCTTAACCTCGTAATAGGCTTTATTTAAGGCTGGCAGCATCAGTTTTAAACGTTCGTCAGCCTCTGTTAAGTCTAAATCTACTAATCCC
>JBCCNG010000314.1:0-5673 GCA_039025955.1 Cyanobacteria bacterium P01_C01_bin.72
AGACTCAAAATCCAGTAAATTCGTTTAATTATTTTTTTGAATGATTTAACTGCGGAATGTCGGCTCTCAGAGACTAACCCCGCATCACGGGACGTGTAGTTGACTAAAACTATATGGTCTTAACTTGTCACCAATAGTTAATAACGGCGTTGGTGAATACGTAATGTTTTTGATGCAAGTGCCAACGAAAAATCAATCATTCGACACTCTAATTTACTAAATAGCATTCTCAAATCACCAACGCCAATCTAAGCAGGATAGATTCTCAAACGGCGGTTTGGTTCGTCACCAAAACTGTCAGACTTCAGGCGATAATGTTCGATTAACTCATGCTGCATTTTACGTACTTTTGCTGATCGCGGCAGTAATTCTACAGGCTGTCCTTGGGGGATGACAATTTGTTCTACCGCTAGTCTCGCCTCTTCTAATGCTTCTATTTCGTCGTCACTCCCTGCCGTGCTAAACAGTCGCAAATCCGTCGCTTCAGGAATATTAGGGTCATCAAGGTTGAGAATTTGCCGAAAGATGCGCGTCACCTGGGGAATGGTGTTGGATTTCACCGTATAAATTGGTAGATGACGCTCTTTAGCAATATTGCGGAGTTTTGAGTGATGTTTGATTTGCGATCGCAGCGCCACCACTGCATCAGCCTCATCTAAGTCTTTGGTTAAGACGATTGGTAAATCAAGAACGTCAACTACCTGATCGATTTGGGAGCGACCAATACCATAGGCATAAATATATACGGGGTGGTCTTCTCCATTCGGACCTGGAGTTCGGATCTTTTGGCTACTGGGTTCTTTGGTTTGCCAGGAGCGCTCTAATAGATACTCAAACTCTGATTTGTTGTCCCGTTTCGCCTTACCTTGATGTAGAGAAAGAGGAGTCATTTTTCCTGATGCTCTTAACCCCTGAGGATGGAGAGGGGTAACAATTTGGTCGCTGCCGTTTCTCGAAGGTAGAGGTTTAAAGGGAGAAGGCGACTCTTCGTGAATAATGGTAACTTCCCCACTATCATCAACGGTACGTACCTGAGCTGGAGGTTCAATGCCTCGCAGCAGGGTATCGATAGTAGCGGATACATCGTCGTGAACCACCCAACGTTGCCGTTCTAGCATCTCTACGGCGATCGCAAAAGTAGGTGGTGCTTTGCGCTCCAACACCGTCTTCTGGGTTCTGCGGCGGCGGGCTTCGTCATCTCCCAAGGTCACGCTTTGAATTCCCCCTACCAGATCTGAGAGCGTGGGGTTCTTGATCAGGTTTTCCACTGTATTACCGTGAGCTGTACCTACTAGCTGTACTCCTCGCTCGGCGATTGTCCTTGCCGCCTGCGCCTCTAATTCTGTTCCAATCTCATCAATAACGATAACTTCAGGCATATGATTTTCCACAGCTTCAATCATCACCTGGTGCTGTAACTCTGGTCGAGCTACCTGCATCCGTCGCGCGCGTCCAATGGCGGGGTGGGGAACATCACCATCGCCAGCAATCTCGTTGGAAGTATCGATAATTACCACTCTTTTTTCCAGATCGTCGGCAAGAACTCTGGCAATTTCGCGCAGGGCGGTAGTTTTACCGACCCCTGGACGACCTAAAAGCAAAATTGAGTTTCCTGTTTCCACTAGATCGCGAATCATGACAATGGTGCCAAAAATTGCTCGACCAATGCGACAGGTTAAACCGATAATGTCTCCCGTACGGTTACGGATAGCGCTAATACGGTGTAGAGTTCTTTCTATCCCCGCACGATTATCGCTGCTAAACATACCCACACGTTCAATACAGTGCTGGATTTCCTCTTTGGTTACGGGTTCATCACGGATATAGGTAACGCGATCGCGAAAACGGGCTTCGGGCAATCTGCCCAAATCTAAAACGACCTCAATCAAATTGTCGCTATCAGACTCAATCTGCTCATCTAGCTTAGAGCGAATCGAATCAGGAAAAATCGTAAGTAACTTGTCTAGGTTGTCGGTAACTTGCATCCGATGGGAAGCTATATCTGACTGCATTAGGAAAATATAGATAATAAGAAAAGGAATAAATTATAGTAAAGCGAAGTCTAGTTCTAAGCTGTATGAGCCGTTTTAATCTGCTTTACCAGTGTTTGAGCAGTTGTTACTGCTTGCTCTAACAACTCTTGGTGGTGTTCGAGCTTTAAATTAGGCTGATTCATTGATTGAGCGGAAATTGATTTCATGTGAACTGGTTGCAGTGCAGTCTCTAAAAGCGCGATTGTCGGCGATAATATCGCCCGCGCATAGCTGCCATAAGCAAGTCCCGATAGTTTGGGCATCGTCGCGCCATCTGGTGTACCTAGCAATTTTGCCTGTTTTAATTTTCTGACTGTATAGTCGTTTGTACCTCCTGCTAACTGAATATATCCTGGTAATTCTGCCTTTAAGACTTTTTGTGCCAAATTAATCGTGGCATGGGTTGTCCCCTTGCCGATATCGCCGCTCATCGAACGTCCATCCGTCTGCCAAATTAGAGGACAGGGTAAAGGACTAACTAATTCATAAAGCGATCGTAAATATTCTATGATGTTTGGTGCATCAGTACAGCTAATTGCCAAAAGTTTGAGCCTCTGGATGATCGGCGAAACCTCTTGCCATACTCGCTTAAAATCTGCTTTACGTCCTACTTGGGTATGAATTTCGATCGCGTCTATTCCCAAGGCATCAACCAGGGGGATAACCTCTGCCAAATTCGAGACATAGGAGTGATTAGCAATTAAATCCCGGGGACAAATTGGTTCACATCGACCACAGCCATAGCATAAACTCTCTCTTACACCTCCCCAACTCAAGTCAATCGCTGAGGCTGGACAAACCTTCACACAAGGCTGAGGACAGTCTGAAGGACATTGAGAGGCATCAAACTTGGCTTTGCGAAAATGAGGATCTACTCCATCATTAATGCTGACCATCAACCAGGGCTGATGCTCAGATAAGCCTTTGATTTTCAACTGCTGGCGAGCAGCCATAATACCCTCCTTAGCAGCAGTAATTACCGCAGGGTCAGCTGCCACGTCAATACAGTCCGCACCTGCCAAACTATAGGCTAAAGCTAAACTACGAACTGCGGGAAGATGTTGATAGCTAGCGCCACAAATCAGCTTAAACCAGCTACCCTTTTTTAACGACTGTAAGGGGTAGGATTGCATCACTCTTACATCGTAATTGTTTGTCTAATAATAGTGTTAGTAAATTTAAAAATTAAAGGCTATCATGTCCTGATTCTTACTTAACCGTTAACTGAATTAACCCGTTACGGCATTGAGCAATACTTCAGCCAGAGTTAACCCTTCCATGTCATCGATGGTAATGGTATCGACAATATCGAATTTTGCCCCTGCAGACTCTAGCTGGTCATCCAGTGCCTTCAGAAACTGAGTTGCCTTACGGTCATTACCCACCTGAATCAAAGAAATTCCTAACTCTTCATCCCGATCAATCTGACGCGAAGCATCAATAATGACTCGCATTACGGCTTTATAATCATCAGGTTCACCATCTGTAACCACCACAATAGTTTCGCCATTGGTTTTTGCCTGTCCTGCTGCCTTACGGTCAAAATAATTATTTACCGCATCTGCTAAAACACTGGCAAGATCCGTCCGTCCCATCGGATCATTCTCAAGGTATATTTTGGCTACCTTGTCAGCCGTAACGTTGTCGTAGCGGCGAAAACGACCAGAAAATAAATAAACCGTAATACCATCAGGATCTATCTTTTCGCACTCTTGAGCCAAAGCGAGGGTAGATTCTTGAGCCGATTCCCAACGAGTTTTGCCCTCGGGGCGATCGTTAATCGACATACTACCGCTTTTATCGATGATTAATGTATAGTCGCGCTCTTCAACAATAGAACTATCCGCCATGATCTCACAATTTATTTTGTTCTAGTTTTCACTCTATAGCCTATTACGAGCTGGTGGTGGACTGGCTAAAAATCAAAAATTTCCACAGATTTCATAAGATTTCATAGTTTTACTTATTATTTTTATTATCACTCTCAACCAATATATTCAGGTATATATACTTAGCCAAATCAGAAAATTGTAAACAGATATTGCGAGGCGCGGAAAATTAGTTGAATATTCTGCCTAATCTAATAAACCTTCGCCATAATTGGAGGTAGTTTAGACCACATAATATATACTTTCAGGAGATTTTTATGGATAATGCGTTGCACAAATATAAGATGATTTGTACTCTCAAGTTTGGTGATATCTACGGTCAGATTATCATTTGGCTCATCGTAATTTTTGTCAGCTTGGCAACAACTCTTGCTTTATGGAGTAGCACCAGACAAATCTATGCTCTGGCAACGGTGGGCATTGTCTTAGTTTTATCTTTGCCTTTCTTGCTCTTTGCTTTTGTAACGACTCTTCTTAACCGCATTGAGTTTGTCCCGATGGAAGAAGAATTGTATAGTCGAGCCGTTACGGGATCTGGAGCGGGAGTAAAAGTAACTAAATCGGAAACAGCCACCGCCAGCTAAGTCAGAAACGGGGAGCAAATTTATCAATTTAAGAGATGTTATTAGTAAACGCATCTCTCCTCCCTCTTTTATTATTTTTTCCTTCATACTTCATCCTTTCTCAAGCTCCCATACCCGAATATTGCTTTAATCCCTTACGCCACAGCCAACGATTAAGCAGGAAAAAAGCGATCGCCCAACCGACCATAACCAATATGCTCTTACCAAAATCCACTGGTAATCCCATCAACAGTACGGCAGGAAAGTGCATCATGTAGGGAAAAGGAGTCCATTCGACAACCTGGCGCACCGCATCAGGAAACACTTCTAACGGCGCTACTGCACCCGAAAGAAAGAGATAAAATAAAAACCAAAATTGCTGCACAGCACTAGCTCTCTCCGTCCAAAAAGCCAGCATCGCAAAAGTATATTGGATTACAAAACGCAGGATAAACCCTAAAGCGATCGCCATGATGCCCAAAGCCACATTTGATGCAGTAGGAATCCAGACGGCATCGGGATAGAGAATAAAAAACAAGCCGCAAAATAGAGCAATTAGAGGGATACGGGTTATTTTTTCGGCTAAATGCCTAGTTACGTGATGCCAGACTGGATCAATTGGCTGGAGTAGACGCAAAGAAAGCTTTCCTTCTAGTATCTCTCGTTCAAACTCCCAAATTACCCAGATTGCGGTTAGCTGGCGCACGATAAAGACGCTAAAAAAATAACGGGCAAATTCTTCGGGAGTAAAATCAAAGCTGCCCTTACTCGATGCCTGAATCCACACCCCCATCAAAATAATTGGTAGGGAGTTAGATAGTGCCCACAAAAATATTTCGGCTCGATATTCGAGCATGTGCGCATAATGAGCTAACAGCAAGGTTTTTGCTTGTCTGGCATTAATCATTAGTCATTCTCTAATTGATGAGTTCTAGGGAGCAGTAGGTTATCAAGTTTGAATTGAGGGATGACGTAAAATAATCTTTCTTATTTAGACTTTTGCAAAATTTCTGAACTCTCACAATTCAAAAATAAAGGTAATTCAACCGATCTTTATCTTAGCTTTATTTGAAAATCGGTGTCTTTACCAATTTACGCAGCCTAATTATGCCAACTATATTGGGACGGTAATCGTATAACAGGCAAGATCTATGAGCAATTTATGACTCTAGTGGTTTTACTCATGGA
>JBCCNG010000315.1:0-5661 GCA_039025955.1 Cyanobacteria bacterium P01_C01_bin.72
AAATAATGGAAATTATTCAGATACCCTGGCTAACAGCTATGATTGCCTTGCCATTGATTGCCGCCGCTGCTATTCCTTTTATCCCCGACAAGGACGGCAAAACCGTTAGATGGTATGCCCTATATACAGGATTAGCCAGCTTGACGCTGATGGTTTATGGTTTTTGGGAGCATTACAACTTTGATAATGCTGCAATGCAGCTAACCGAAACCTACACCTGGATTCCGCAAATAGGAATTAATTGGTCTGTGGGAGTAGATGGTTTGTCTATGCCACTGATTTTGCTGTCTGGCTTAATTACGACTTTGGCTATCTTGGCTTCTTGGAAAGTCGATCATAAACCCAAGCTTTATTACTTTCTCGTTTTAGTTTTGTACAGCGCTCAAATAGGTGTGTTTGCTGCTCAAGACTTAATGCTCTTTTTCTTGATGTGGGAAATAGAATTAGTCCCTGTATACCTGCTAATTTCGATCTGGGGTGGTAAAAAACGCCTCTACGCCGCCACTAAGTTTATCTTGTATACGGCTTTGGCATCAATCTTTATTCTGGCATCTGGTTTAGCGTTAGCTTTCTATGGCGACAACTTTACTTTCAACCTCACTGAATTGGGGATGAAAGATTACCCTGTAACTTTAGGCTTGCTGGCGTACACAGGATTTTTAATTGCTTTTGGTGTCAAGCTACCAATTTTTCCGCTTCATACTTGGTTGCCCGATGCTCATAGTCAGGCTTCTGCTCCCATCTCGATGGTTTTGGCAGGAGTACTGTTAAAAATGGGTGGATATGCTCTGATTCGCTTCAATTTAGAACTTCTTCCCGTTGCCCATATCAAGTTTGCACCGTTGCTGGTCATCTTGGGTGTAATTAATATTATTTACGGTGCTTTTACTGCTTTCGGACAAACCAATCTCAAGCGTCGGTTAGCGTCCTCTTCCATTTCCCACATGGGCTTTGTACTGCTGGGGATTGCTTCTTTTACTGACTTAGGTTTAAACGGGGCGATGTTGCAAATGCTCTCCCATGGTCTAATTGCTGCCGCTCTCTTCTTCCTCTCTGGGACTACCTATGAGCGCACTCATACCTTGATGATGGACGAAATGGGAGGCATGGCAAAATTAATGCCCAAAACTTTTGCTCTATTTACCGCTGGCTCGATGGCTTCTCTGGCATTACCGGGCATGAGTGGATTTGTCAGTGAGCTAACGGTCTTTTTAGGCATTGCTACCAGCGATGTATACGGTCAAAGCTTTAAGGTCACAGTCATTTTTCTAACTGCCGTGGGTTTAATCTTAACGCCGATTTATTTGCTATCAATGTTGCGTCAAGTATTCTATGGAGCGAAGAATCCTTTGCTAGAGCTAGATTTGCAGCTTGACGCTCAACCTCGCGAAATATTTATTGCTGCCTGCTTACTTTTGCCAATTATTGCTATCGGTATCTATCCCAAGCTAGCAACAAACACCTATGACTTAAAGACCACTGAAGTTGCTGCGAGGACTCGTGCTGCCCTACCTGTCATTGTTCAACAGAGCATAAGCGCGCCTCGCAACAGCTATATTTCTGCCCCAGCAGCTTTAACAGCACCCAAGTTACTATAGGCTGATTATGCCTTAAACTCCTAGCCTGTTTTAGCTAAAACTCATTCGTTCAAGAATCATAGCTGTTTCCAAAGCTGTGTCAACCAAGGTTGACACAGCTTTTTTGTTAACTTTTGTTAAAAAATGCGTAAGAGAGCAGAGGTATTTTGGAGTTAGAACTGCACCGAACTGTAATTCCACGAAATTTCATGTCTAGATCCATTACCGAAACCGACAGTCTATTTTTCAATTCTGGTAGAGAGTTGCCCACTAAAGATGATCATTTATGGTTGATTGTCAGCGGAGTCGTCAAGAGTTATACGATTACAGAAGAAGGTTCTTTAGTAATTTTAGGCTTTTGGGGCGCAGATGATCTAGTAGGACAACATTTATCAAATATCGTTCCCTATACTTTGGAATGCATTGGCAATGTAGAAGCGATCGCCATTCCCCGCCAACAGTGGGAGAGCTTTGCGGATAATTTGCTGCATCATGCCCAACAAACACAACACATGTCTTATATTGTCCGCAATACGAAAATTGCCCGACGACTATGGTTGCTGCTAGAGTGGTTGGCAGAAAAATTTGGCAAAGTGATCGCTCAGGGAAGATTAATTGACTTTAAACTTACTCATCAAGAATTAGCCAATGCGATTAGCACGACTCGCATCACGGTTACGAAAACCTTGAGCCAGTTTGAAGAAGAGGGTTTAATCCTCAGACCTCGAACTAAATGTATTGTCTTACGCAGCTAAAAACGTAAGAGAGCAAAGAGGTGGATATAGGTCAATACACAGGGGAGATGGAAAATTGTGTCTGTCTGACTTGATAAAGTAAAATTAAGTACAGTAAAGAAAAGATACATAAAAACCCATGTCCCCTGCAAATCAAGCCAAGGATGTTCAGGTATTTCCCGTCGCCGCCAATACTCGCGTATGGCGCTCGCGTACTTGGGAGCGACTCAAATTTGAAATTGAATATGCACTGCAAAAAGGGACTACTGCCAACTCTTATTTGATTGCAGCAGATCGGGTAGCTTTATTTGATCCGCCAGGGGAATCATTTACCAGTATCTTTATCGATGCGCTTCAATCCAGAATTGAACCACAGCAGATCGACTATGTGGTGCTAGGACATATCAATCCTAATCGCGCTAAAACCCTAGAAGCTCTACTCGCCATTGCGCCCCAGGTCACAATTGTTTGCTCTAATCCAGGGGCGATATCTCTGCGTAAAATTCTGCCTAAGACAGAGCTGAAGCTAAGAATTATTAAAGGGGGAGAAACTCTCGATTTGGGACAGGGACACAATTTAGAATTTGTGACTACTCCCAACCCTCGTTATCCCGATCACCTCTGCACCTACGATCCCAAAACCGAAGTTTTATATACCGATAAAATCTTTGGCTGTCATGTCTGTGGCGATCGCGTTTTTGATGAAGGCTGGACAGTAGACTTAGAAGATCGCCGCTACTATTTTGACTGTTTGATGGCTCCCCATGCCCGGCAAATTATGGCAAGTTTGGACAAACTGGCGGATAAACCTGCTCGTATTTATGCCACAGCACATGGTTCTCTGGTGAGAAATAGTTTACTTGAACTAACTGCCGACTATCGTACTTGGGCGCAACAGCAAAAGCAGCGAGAATCGAGCGTAGCTTTAATCTATGCCTCGGCGTATGGTAACACAGCCACCATTGCTCAGGCGATCGCTCGGGGAATTACCAAAGCAGGAGTAGCGGTAGAGTCAATCAACGCCGAATCGGCAAAACCAGAAGAGATCAAAACCGCAGTGGGCAAGTCATCAGGCTTTATCATGGGTTCCCCTACTCTCGGGGGACATGCCCCCACTCAGATCCAATCAGCCTTGGGAATTGTCCTAGCCAATGCCGACAAAACCCAACTTGCAGGAGCATTTGGCTCATTTGGCTGGAGTGGAGAAGCCGTAGACCTGCTAGAAAATAAATTCCGTAATGCGGGCTATAAATTTGGCTTTGACCCCATTCGTGTCAAATTTACGCCTACAGATGCGGTGCTAAAAACCTGTGAGGAAGCGGGGACAGACTTTGCTCAGGCGCTCAAAAAAGCCAAACGCAATCGCCAGAAAGTTAGACAGGCTCAAGGTATTGATTCGGACGTAGACCGTACAGCAAAAGCAGTGGGTCGATTAGTAGGCTCGATGTGTATTGTCACGACGAAAAAGGACGAAGTATCAGGAGCAATGTTAGCTTCCTGGGTATCTCAGGCAACCTTCAACCCTCCTGGTTTAACCGTTGCTGTTGCCAAAGAGAGGGCGATCGAATCTCTGTTATTTAAAGGTAATAGCTTTGTATTAAATGTTTTACCTGAAGGAAAGCATCTTTCGCTAATGAAGCATTTCCTGAAGCCTTTTGCTCCAGGAGAAGATCGCTTTGAGGGTGTAGCTAGCACTGAAGCCGAGAATGGTTGTCCTATCCTCAGTGATTCCCTCGCCTATTTAGAATGCCAGGTAGTTAATCGGATGGAGTGTGGCGACCACTGGTTATTATACGCTGTTGCCGAGCAGGGTAATGTCTTACAGTCTGATGGCATTACGGCAATTCATCATCGTAAGTCGGGAACACATTACTAAAATACGCCATTAAAACACGCCTGATTTAACAAAGAGAGCCTCAAACAGGACTAGAGATAGCTTTGTTACCAAAATTAGTTCTCAATTCTTGTATGGTTATAGGTCAAGATACGGTGACACTTAAGAACTTGTATCGGTTGCTAACAGTTTCCGCAATATTTTTCTGCTTACTATGTTCTTAGGCTCAAGCTAAAATCTAACTTTAGAACCACAGGAATGATTAAAAGATATCTATATTTACTGCTAATTTGTTTTTCTCTAGTCTTGTCAACAGTACCGAAAGTATTAAGCTCCACCTCTGATAGCTGCATCTATCATCCAGAAGCCTATGAAGGTCTAGAAATAGCCAGCTTATCTCAAGAGTTAACGGGTACAGGATTAATTGGCAGAATCCATGGTGCTGCGGGAGCATCCCAAATGTTTGTGCTGGCGGTGCGCGAACCTAACAACTTTTTTAGTCATCGTGAATTTTCCCTAATTCCGAAAGACACATTAACTAGCAATGCTCTCAGCCAGCTTAATCGTCATGATCTTGTCTGTATTCAAGGAGATCTAATTAATAATCCCAGTCCGCAAAAACATATTGCTCTTAAATCAGTTCAGATTTTAGAAGAATGGTCGCAGCCAGAAGGTTTTGAACCCTACAAAAGACAGGCAGATTTACCCCTTGAGTTGACCCAGCAAACTAGCTTGATCGGCAAAGTTCACGCTATTGGAGAAGGAGGAAAAATACTGATTGTCGGCTATCAAGATTTAGTACTGCCAATTTTCGTCAGTGAGACAGAATATACTCAAGATCTCTATCGGGGAGACATTATTAAGCTCAACTATCAGGTGCAAAGCTATCCCCATAGACCCCTCCATCTTCAATTAGATTCTACCGTTGAACAGCCCATAGAAATGATTGATGCGATCTCCACTTGGCATAACCAACCGCAAATCCTCACGGGCAATTTAGTTAAGTTTCCTCAAAGCCCCCAGCTCAAATTTGATGTGTATGCCATGGAAGTAGATACTCAGGGAATCAAACGCTACTTTACTCTGATCAATTTTGACGATGTGACTGAATTCCAAAATATCCGCGAAAAGCTAGCCCAAATCTGGGATAAAAACGCCAGTACTGCCGTATCGGGACGCAATATGCTGATTAATCCCAATGTAACTATCAAAGCCCAGGGGTTAGGCAATATTATCTCTCCTGAACAGGCTAATCCTCAAATTCTCTTAGAAACAGCCGAACAAGTTAGACAAGTTAGTTAAAAAAATCGCTGCGCCGACAATGATTTATCGTTCATTCTTATCTGACATTCAGCACATAAATTTTAGCTTTTAATAATTAATTATCTGAATATTAGCCCGAATGCTTATTATGTAACAATTACAGGCTAATAATATTGTGTTGGAGATCGTCTTGATGACTAAATTTTATTTTTATCAGGGATCGCTATCTCAGACTCAAAATCCAGTAAATTCG
>JBCCNG010000316.1:0-5655 GCA_039025955.1 Cyanobacteria bacterium P01_C01_bin.72
CCATAACGTGCCGAATACAGACCTGGCGCACCATTGAGAGCAGCTACCGCTAGTCCTGAATCATCGGCGATCGACCATTTTCCTAATGCCTTGGCTACTTCTGAGGCTTTGAGACGAGCGTTAGCGATAAAAGTAGTTCCTGTCTCAGCGATATCAATCTCAGTCGGCTTTAGTTCTAATTTCCAAGGTAAGCCGATTAAGTATTCCTGAATTTCTGCTAGTTTACCTGGATTTCCCGTGGCGACTACAAGTTTTTTCACTACTAAGTGCTTAATCTATTATTTTTCGTCAACTAACTATGAATTATACCTAGTAATTAGGGCGGGCTGAATAAGTCAAAACTATATATCTGTAGATGTTTTAAAACTTTTGCTTCAATTCAAGTGCAAGATTTTTTGATCGAATGAGGTTATTTTTCTGGCACTTAGCACAATAAAATGCTCTATTTTTTTAGCGCAGCGCGTATGCGCATATGGGTCACGGCTTGCACCTGCCCTAAAAGATATCGCTTCGCATATCGTCTTACGACGACTTACAAGCCACGAGTGCTTCGCACTCAGCACAAAGTGCGTGTTGTCCGAAGGGCTGTGCTTGTGCAGCTGAAAGCTAAGAGCTAAAAGCTAAAAGCTTTTAAAAAGATATCTGATCAAATTCAAGTTTTCAGCAAGCCCTAATTATGATTGAGGCTGTTCGACATCAACATATCGAACTAAATTGCGACAGCCAGCACAGTCACAGCCATAGAGTTGAATCGCCTTGTCTCCCTCTTGATCTAATTTTTTAATCATTTCCGCGTCGTAACTGTCACAGCTACAGTCAGCAAAAGGGTAGTCCGTTTCGCTGGCAGGAATATCTGCTCTATCTGCTAATTCAGGTGCGGTAAAAACGTATTCTTTGGCATCAACGGCATTAGCACCGAGCAAAGCGAAGGCAACAGAACTAGAACAGCCCAGTGCAGTAAGTATTTTCTTATTCATCGGTTACTCGTTATCGATTAAAAATTGATAGCCAATTATATCTTGCATCTAATTTTTTTGTCCGCCCGACATGATGTTCTCTCAACTTTCTTGTTCTGGGATATTTAGTTTTGATTAACTTGCAACAGCATCAGAAATTTCTGCAACACTGGCATTGTAGAGCTTGAGCGCCAAGCTGCGGCAAATTCTAGCTTGAGTGGTAAATTTTTTAATGGTTTACAAACCAAATTGTTAACGACTGATGTTTGCAAGCCAGCGGGAATAAAGGTAACTCCCATCCCCGTTGCCACAAAACAAATGCGAGTTTGATGAGAACCTACTTCTTTGACTATCTTGGGCTGAAATCCTGCTTGACGGCACAGCTTCAAGAATTCATCGTAAAGAAATGGTCCTTCTAAGCGCGGATGAATAATGAAAGACTCCTGTGCTAAATCTTCTAAAGACAATCGCTGTCGTCGCAGCAAAAGGTGTTGCGGCGGCAAAACAACAACAAACTCTTCTGAAAAAATAGGATAAAGCTCTAACCCACGAGAATCAACTGGAGGGTGCAGAAATCCCAAGTCTATTTCGTCCTGATTGAGTGCTTTGATCTGTGCTTCTGTAGAAAGTTCTAATATTTCTACTTCTACTTGAGGATAGCGTAAGCGAAAACGCCCAATTAATTCTGGCAAAACGGAATAGGTTGCTGTCGCAGTAAAACCAATAGTGAGCTTACCTATTTCTCCCAAAGTAGCACGTTTAGCTATAGAGATCGCCTCTTCTGCTTTTTGGAGTAACTGCTGCGCCTGGAGCAAAAAGATTTCACCAGCCGAAGTTAGTTTAACGGTACGTTTCGTGCGGATTAACAATTGAACTTCGATCTTAGTTTCTAAAACGCGAATCTGCTTACTCAGCGCGGGTTGAGTAATATTTAAACGTTCCGCAGCGCGACCGAAGTGTAATTCTTGAGCAAGGGTGACAAAGTATCGTAACTGGCGAAGTTCCATCAAATAATAACTTTTAGTTATCAATATAGTATCAAAAATGACTTGGACAGACAGGTTTTGCTTGTTCTAACCTTGATCTAGAGATTTCCCACAACAGGCAAAAAATAATTCCCACTAGGAGTCAGGAGCGTCAATTCGCATCAACTGAATTTCTGACTGACGACGACTCCATCTCTACTAGTAATTTACTTCCAGTTGAAAAAAGAAAGTTTCATGGAGTTAAATAGAAAAAAATGAGTAAAAAAAGATTAAAAAGCGTCAAAAAAGTTTTATTAGCTATGATTGGCTTGATTTTAGCGATTTCACTTTATGGACTATTACAGTTAATCGATCCTGTTGCGATCGCCGAGCCATCCCAGTCATTACAACCAATAACATTTACGGGGGATAAATTACTAATTGCTTCTGATGCCGATATGGTAGCCACCGCTTATGGTGATGCCAAGCTAGATCGAGTGGCGGGAATTGAAGATACCTTAACTGTCATAGATCTGCCACTAGACTCCCGTAATCCGCAAATAGCAACGGTTCCCGTATCTAATTCAGTCATGTCTTGGCCTCAGATTATTGCCACTGCCCCCGATGGTCAACGGGCTTATATTGTCGAAGTGCGATCGCCTCCTGAAGCGGGAATTCAAGAGCTAGAGACAATCGATGATATGCCAGAAGGTCGGTATTTAACAATTGTTGATTTGAGCAATTCTCAGCAGCCTGAAGTTATTGAGTCGATAGAGATAGGGCTCAATCCCGAACATATTAGTATTAGTCCCGATGGTAAATTGTTGGCGATTAATTTTCAGGAGCAAGGACGGGAATTATCAATTTTCCAACTACAGCCTGATGGCAAATTGGGCAAGAGGTTTGATTTCCCTGTGGCAAGCAATAATACTCGGATGGACAATCAAACGGCAATTTGGCATCCTTCAGGTAAATATCTGGCTCTGACTCAAGACAATAATAGTCGAGTTGGTTTTTATCAGGTCACAGCAACACTTGATAATATACATTTAATACCTTACAGTGAGCCGCTCAAGGTTGGCAATCATCTTAGCCATCCTCGATTTACTTCTGATGGTCGTTTTCTGTTAGTGAGCGATCTCAAATGGAGTACCAAACCTTGGCTACAGCTAAATTTATTGATGAATCCTCCAGGAGAAGCGATCGCCATTAAATTTGAGCCAGAAACGAGCAAACCTCCTGTAATTACATCAAAAGTAGAGGTCGGGTTGAGTCCTGAAGGTTTTGCCCTTAGCCCTGATGACTCGTTGATAGTTACGGTAAATATGCGTCGTACCTATCTACCCAACTATGTTCCTGCTTGGCGCGGGAAGTCTCATAGCTCTTTATCAGTGGTTAAGTTTGATTCGCAGTCAGGACAGCTAACTAATCTTGGTGAATACGGTTTTGAAGGATTGTTACCCGAACAGGTCACTTTTGATCGAGAGGGAAAATCTTTGGCAGTAGTTATTTTCAATTATCGTCAATCCCGTCCCCAAACTGGTGCAATAGAATTTTGGCATGTTTTACCAGGAGAGCAAGTCCGCCTGGAAAGAACGGGATTTAAGCTGGATGTAGTTCGAGGCGCACACGATATTGTTTCAGTGCCTTGATTTGCTCATCTGCTTCCAATTTCAACTTCAATTTAAAGTTCGAGAACAACTTTATGAGTTTTGGGTCGAGAAATGCAGGGCAAAATATTACCTTCATCTGGTTCACCTGCTAGTTCGTCGATATATTCTACTTCTCCCTCTTGAATAGCACAGGCGCAGGTATGGCAAACCCCCTGACGACAGCTATAGTCTGGTTCTAAGCCATTAGCTTCGGCAAATTCTAAGAGACTACCATCGGCAGATGTCCAGGTGAAAGTTTTGTTAGATGTGGCAAAGGTAACTTCGGCAGTCTCTACCGCACCGTTAGCGGTTTCTTTTACTTCGGCTTTGCCTTTGGTTTTACCACCGCCAAAAGATTCAAAGTAAACCAGATCTTCTGATACATCTAGTTCGCTTAAACCCTGTCTGAGGGAGTCCATAAAGGCGGGTGAACCGCAGAGGAAATATTCTGCATCGGTTGAACCGTTATGAGCCTGTTTTATTTCAGGAATAATAGTGTCGGCTAAAAGCTGCTTATCGGCATAGCCTTGGCTGTGGAATTTTCCTTCATCTTCGGGACGGGGGCGACTATAGCGGTAGTGAATATGGAGGTTGGGATAGGATTGCTGAACCGCATTTACTTCTTCCCGACAGGCATGAAATTCGCCATTACGCGCACCATGAATAAACCAGACATGACGCTGCGGATTCTGCTTGGCACAGGCTTTTGCCATACTGATCATGGGGGTGATCCCTACTCCGTTGCTGATTAGGACTGCGGGACGAGAATGATCTACTTCGAGGTAAAACTTACCGTTGGGCGGTTTGCAGGGAATGATCGAACCTTCTTTAATTTGGTCGTGCATGAAATTGGATGCTACACCAGGAGGAACATCTAGACCCTTGGGAGAACCTTCTCGCTTAATTGACAGGCGATAATAGTCTAAAGATTCAGGATAGTCGGAGAGGGAGTAGGTGCGAATGACAGGGCGATCTCGATCGGGAACATCAAGTTTGATTGTAAGATATTGACCAGGTTTAAACTGAGGAATTTCCCTGCCATCTACTGGCTGAAAATAAAAAGAGGTAATTTCCTTGCTTTCTGGCTGCTTTTTGACAATTTTGAAATCTCGCCAGTCTTTCCAGGTATCATCGTCTTGAGCTGTTGTAGTGGAAACTGAATCATGCTTGGCAACCTTATCCCCTTTGATAAATAAACCTGCACCTGCACCGACAACAAACGCTAACAGGGAGGCATGTACTCCAGTTTGGTTGGCTGCTTTATCTTTAGATTTACCGCTAAAGCCGATTGCCACAAAGGCAATTATCGTTACCATGGCGAAGGAGGCACTTCCCGCCGTAATACTTCTAACTAGGGGGTTTTTAATTTTACCAAGACTTTTCAACATGATTTTTAATCCCTTTCTATAATCTGACGTTACCAATCGAGACACCAAAATTGACTAATTGTTTAGGTCAACTTAATTTTCTAGCTGCGGCAATTAATTGGGCATTCGTGACAAGTTAAGAGTGTGTGTTGCTTGTCAAATCATTGTTTAGCTATCAGCTCTTAGCTATTAGCTTTTGAGATATTTTTTGCCGTCTGCTTCAATAATAGAGACTTGTCCCACTGTGGGATGTTCAACTGCAACAAACTGCGTGCTGGCGATAGCTTGGGCAACTGTGGCAGGAGAATGAAACTTGGGTGTCGAAGACTGGGTTTTGTCGGCAGCAAAAACACCACAGGAGGCAATAGTCGCCATTATGAAAGTAAGAGTTAAAGTTAAGGATAAACGTGGCATAATTTTAAATTTAATTGACGTTTATCATCATGATTCCCAACCCTTAATCTTTGCTGAAAATCATGTGAAGTCTTAGCTGGCAAGATTAGCAACAAACTTTACACGTTTGACTTTTAAGACGTTTAATGTGGATTGGCTTCGTTCAAATTAGCTAGTTTTTAGCTATCAGCTATCAGCTATTAGCTATCAGCTTCCAAGATCTTCGCTAAGTCAATGTATGAAAGCATAAGTTAACCTGAGTTTGCACTTAATCTACATCGTCAACAACGAATTTTAAAGCTTTTAATCCACATCAGACGTA
>JBCCNG010000317.1:0-5623 GCA_039025955.1 Cyanobacteria bacterium P01_C01_bin.72
GTAAATACTCCAGGTGAAATTACCTTCGATTTTCTCTATGATGGTGGTTGGAATAAGGGAGAATTGGCTATCTTTAGTCTTCAAGAAATGGAAGATTTAGAGGTGGGTTCACTAGAGTTTCTGGGAGAAGCTTCTAAACGTTCTTTGAGTAATAGTCGATGGGGTCGTCTGCTGAACTTTCCAAATGACTCCAGGGGATGAATTTGCCGTGATGTTGGTGCAACACACTTCGGTCTTGGAAATTACCGACCCGACTAAAATTCATCAATGGGGCAAGATGCCTCTCTCCTCGATTCCTCAAGCTAACCCTGGAGAAACCCAGCCTGAAGGGCAAATGGTTGATATTGATGGTAATGGTACTTTTGCTTTTGAGGACATACGTACCGATAATGATAATTATGATCGCGACTATAACGATTTTGTCTTCCAAATCAAAGGTGCTCAGGGGGCATTACCTTCAATGGATCTCTATTCTAATAGCGATCGCGACTAGCGAGATACCACCGTAGGACAAGAAATTTTAAAATATAGCAATCGAGCTTTGTTTGATGAAGGAGTGTTTCAAGTAGAAGAATCAGGGGAAGTAATTATTGATTTTCTCTGCGACGGTGGTTATTACCAAGGGGCTGAAGTTGGTATTTTTAGCCTTGATGATATGGATCTTTCTGAAACAGGTTCGGATGCCTTTATCGAAGAGGCAATTAATCGGGCGCAGAGTAATTCTACTAATGGTTATACGGTAATCCGAAATATCGATAAAGGAGCAAAATTTAGTGCTAATCTTTATTGGGAAAATGACTTTAACGATCAAGAACAATATCAAGGAAAACAGACTTTCTTGATGAATTTTGGGGATACTTTTGGTTTGGTTCTTGTTCCCGATGGCACTTTAGACGAAGCTTTGACTGCTACTGATTGGGCGATAAAAAAAGATCCCCTTTTCTCTGTGTCTGCTGCCAATATTAACGAGCGAATTCAATTTGCAAACATTAAAACTGATATTCAAGGAACAATTGTCGGCTTTGAAGATGGATACCTCGATATCGGCTCGAATCAAGATTATAACGATATTATTTTAGATGTTGAAGGGGCAAAAAGTATCGGCGTCGACAATATTGAAGATGTCATAGCTAGCAACCGTAATTGGCTTGATATGGAAATTGGTCAGGAGATTGTTGGTTATTTTGATAATTATAATTATCTCTAAAAAATTGATTAAAAGATTTAAATTTGATTGTGTAGAGCTATAAGAATCAAGCTCCACCTTTTTTTATTTTAAAATTGACAATCAAATCAATAATCACAGTAAATACAGAGAAAAAAAACAATTAAATATACACGACTACATACATAAGCTACTTACACTGGAACTATAATAATACTTAAATAATACATTTTGATCGAGTGCAAACTAATAATTATAATTTTCAGATTTTAGAAGGTAAGATATACGATCCCAACGGACAAGAATTTATTATCAAAGGAGCTAATATTTTTACTTGGGAAGGAATTAAGAATGTCGATAATTATCTTAATACTTGGAGCTTTAATACAGTCAGAATTCCTAATTATTTATTGGGCAGTTATGAGCAGCCTCATCCTGAAGAAGATAATTATGGAACTAACCATAAATTTGTCGATGCCTATACCAGTCAAGGTGCAGTAGTAATTTTTGATGCTCATGATCGCATTGGTGGTTACTATGAAGATGCGGAATGGAAAATTCTGAAAGACTACTGGCGCGACATGGCACGGGAGTTTAAAGATAATCCCCATGTTTGGCTCAATCTCCACAATGAACCTGGCAATGCTATAGCTAATACTGAAAAATGGGTAAGCTATCATCGTGAATTAATCGATATTATTCGGGCTGAGGGAGCAAATAATCTTATCGTTGTTGATGGGGAAGCTTGGGGACAAGACCACCATACCCAGACCATTGCCAACAGTGCCACCGAAATTATGGCAGGTAACGAAAATATTCTCTTTTCAGTTCACGTCTACGAACAGTGGAATAGTAACGATCTTGGTGTTTATTTCGATGCTTTACACGATGCCAACATTCCTTTTATCGTCGGCGAATATGGTTCATCAAATAACGAACAAAGCACGCTAGCTGCAACCCAGCAAATGTTTGCCGCAACCCAAGAATCCGAGATTGGGCGTGTTGTTTGGAATGCCAAATCGGACGATAACAATGATTTGACTTCAGGAGAAGGAGGACACGCAGAATATTTTGACGGGATAAACACCGGAATTTTAACAGAGCTGGGAGAGCTGGTTTGGAACGATTTACAGAGAACGGAAAATTTAGAACAGTTAGCAGGATACGAACCACCGACTAACCACTATACGTTTACTGATGGCGTGTTTCAGGTAGATGAATCTGGAGAAATTAAATTTGATTTTCTCTTTGATGGCGGATGGTTTCAAGGTGAATTAGGTATTTTTAATTTGGCTGGGATGGAAACCTATACTCCAGGTTCGATAGAGTTTATTGAAGAAGCAACAACTAGAGCTTTAAGTAATTCGGAACAAGGATATATTGTTCTACAAGACCAGATAGAAGGAGCTCGTTTTAGCAGTCAACTTCCTTGGGAAAATGACTGGAATTCTGGAGAATATCTTGGTAAAAAGACTTTTAATCTGACGGCGGGAAGTAATTTTGCCTTGATTTCAATTCAAGATGCAACTATCCAAGAAATCGCCAACAGCCCCAATCTAATTTGGCAGGATGGTAAATTGCCCATATTTTCTATTCCTGAAGCTAATTTTGGTACGGCAGAAGAACAAATAGCTGCGATAGATAATCACGGAACTTATGCTTTGGAAGATGTACGGGTAGATTGGCAAGAGAGCGACAGAGACTATAACGATCTTATCTTCCAGCTCCAAGGGGCTACTAGTATAGTGCCGATGCTGGAAGATTTAGTAGATCCGACAAAAGACTGGCGGGCTACAGAAACAGGACAAAACATTCTGGAATATGCAGCTAATTCAACAACAAGTAATGGGGAGACTGGAGTATTCACTGTAGATTCTACGGGGCAAATTCAGTTTGATTTTCTTTTCGATGGAGGCTGGTTTCAAGGGGAACTAGCGATGTTTAGTTTAGCAGGAATGGAGGCTTATGTTCCTGGTTCTCAAGCCTTTATTCAAGAAGCAGCCAATCGTGCACTGACTGACTCCCAACAAGGACATATTCTAATGAGAGATCGTTCTGAGGGGGCTAATTTTAGTAGTCCTCTGCCCTGGGAGAAAGATTTTAATGCAGGAGAATATCTGGGGCAAAAATCTTGGGCGATGAATCCTGGCGATCAATTTGCCTTGATGCTAGTTCAGCATACTACAGTCCAGGATCTTGCCGAAAATCCAGGTAGTATCTGGCAATGGGGAAAACTGCCTCTTTTTTCTTTGCCTGAAGCTAATCCGAATGGTACTGGCGAAGGTCAAATGGTTGAAGTAGACAGTAATGGTACTTTCGCCTTTGAGGATGTGCGAGTCGATTTTGGTGATGCAGACGGCGACTACAACGATGTTGTCTTCCAAATTCAAGGTGCAGCAGGTGTAGCTGATTCTATGGATGAGTTGGTAAATCCAGAACGGGATTGGCGCACTACCGAAGTTGGACAGGACTTATTGACTTATGCTGCCAACAATTCTTTGAATAGTAATACTGCTATTGTCTCCGCCTCTCTGCAAACGATCCAGCATAGCAGTATCACTAATATTGCCAGTCCTACCATAGCTACTATCAATCAAGAATTGCCAACCACTATTAGCAGCAGCGACCTGCAAACTGAAAAAAATAATAACAACAATCAAACTGTTCGAGGTGGCATGGTTAATGATACGTTGATTGGCGGAAAAGGGAACGATACTCTTAAGGGTGGTCGGGGCAATGACAAACTAAGAGGTAAAAGTAACGACGATCAACTTTTTGGTAACCAGGGTAATGATCTGCTATTTGGCAATCGAGGCAACGATATTTTGATTGGCGGAAAAGGGAACGATACTTTAATTGGCGGAAAGGGTAACGATCTGTTTGTTTTAGCCCAAGATAAGGGAGTGGATTTAATCAAAGATTTTGAATTAGGCAAAGATTTAATTCAGCTCTGGAACAATTTACAATTTGCAGATTTAAGCATCACTCAAGGAAATGGAAAAAACAGTGATGATGTGATGATTACAGTTGCTCAAACCGATCAGCTACTAGCTGTCATTAACGATGTTATTGCCACAGACTTAGCCATCGTAGACTTTATCTAGATATAAAAATGATTAATATTTTGATTGTTGAAGATGAATTAATTCTGGCTAAAAATTTGGCACGCAAACTAAAACGTTATGGCTATCAAGTTGTAGGCATAGCAGATTCAGGAGTTAAAGCAATACAACAAGTAGCCGCAATTAAACCAGACCTAATTCTGATGGATATAGTGTTGAAGGGTTCTATGGATGGCATTGATACTAGCAAAAAAATCCAATCTGCTGATGACATTCCTATAATTTATCTAAGTTCTTATAAAGATCGCGATACCCTCAAAAGAGCTAGAGCAACTAAACCCAAAGGTTATCTAGTCAAACCTTATAAAATTGAAGATCTAAAAGCTACAATTGATTCTGCTTTGGTTCATTGTGACCGACTTGAATTTAATTTAAATAACCTGGGTCGTAAAGCTAAACTCGCAACTTTTAAAGCCAAACAATTTGCTTATCAAAATCTCAAACTGCCATCTATTAGCGATCGTAATTGCCAGACCAAAAGAGCTAAATATTGCGATCGTCTACCAAAACTATCTTCAGAAGATGCCAAAATTGTGTCAACTCTTCAGCAAGAAGGAGTCTATATAACTTCATTGCCAGAACTAAAGTTGCCTCATACCAAAAGATTATTGAAGGATATGATACTACTTCATCCCCATCTCTATACTCTTTCTAATCAGAAATATTGGCGGGAAGGTATTCCTGGTTCACGCAAGTTTTTGCATACAGAAATTCTGCTTTGGGGTTTAGGAGAAAGGCTTCTAAATATAGTAGAAAACTATATCGGTTTACCCCTACTTTTTCATGGTGTAGATCTTAGGCGGGATGCTGCGGATGCTCCCATTGCAGATGCCAGGCAATGGCATTTAGATATTGATGATGAGCGTATGGTCAAAGTTATTATTTACCTTAATAACGTAGGCAAAACTGGAGGTCCTTATGAATATATACCCCGATCCTTTACCCAAGATCTGACCGATACTTTGAACTACAAATCGGGATTTGTCTGTGATGAGGCGATCTTAGCAGTTGTCCCCCCTGAACAATGGCAGACCTGTCGAGCTAAAGCAGGGACAATTGTGATTACCGATCCCTGCAATGTTTTCCATCGAGCCAAACCAGCCCAACGCAATCGCTATTCCCTTACTTTTGGCTATACTTCCAGAACTCCCAAACTGTTTTTAAGTGAATTTCAACTCTCACCTTCCGAATGGAATCGCTTTACCCCCCAATTAAGCCAACGTCAACTTGCTTGTTTACCAAAAAGCAAATTGTAATTTAATTTACAGTAATTTAATTTACAAAATTTGGAGCGATTTTCTTAGTATTGATTTGGATGAAAATACCCATTTCAAAA
>JBCCNG010000318.1:0-5617 GCA_039025955.1 Cyanobacteria bacterium P01_C01_bin.72
GGCAATTTCTGAGCATAATTCTGGGGCAAATGAGCAGGATCTGAATTTATCTTTAGATGCTGATATCAGTAGCGATAATGCCACATCTATTGAGGCGATTGATTTAAATTTAGACCTTGATTTGGACGAAGATGAGCATATAGACTCCCTCCAGTCTACTCCTGAGCCAGATCTGGATTTATCTTTAGATGCTGATGCCAGTGGCGAGAACGCCACATCTACTGAGGAAATTGATTTAGATCTAGAGCTCGATTTAGATGGCAAGCAATATGCTTCAGAGCAGGTTAGTAGCTATGGGGAAGAATTTGAATTTGAGCTAGAACCCTCAGACGAAACATCAGCAGAAGTGAAGACCGCAGAAGAGTTAAAAGCTTCGCCATCTCTGGGACGTGCCGCTGATTTATTGCCCGAACAGCCCATATCTCCAGACACCAGACTGTCAGAAGCACTTCAAGCTTTTGAACTAGAAACCAAAGCAGAGTCAGAAGCCAAGTCTTCTTTGGTAGATAGTGCTACGGCAGATCAGGAGAGTAAGCGGTCAAATAGGGAGAAAATAGACGATTCAGCTTCCGTTCCCACAAACAGTTCCCTAACCCTTGAGCAGCAGTCGGCAGTGCTGGATTCAGAGACAAGTATCGAACAGAAACTGGATAAATCTAGCCTGGAAGTAATTGAAAGCTGGTTTAACTTAGGTTTGAAGCAGGTTAGCGCGGGAGAATATAATCAAGCGATCGCTTCTTGGGATAAAGCTTTAACCATTAATGCCGATTTAGCGGAGGCTTGGCACAATCGAGGTAGCGCATTGGGTCGTTTGGGAGAATATGAAGCGGCAGTAGAATCTTTTCAAAATGCCCTCCGAATTGATCCTGATAACTATCAAGCCTGGAATGACCGCGCTCATGCCCTATATCAGCTACAGAACTGGTCTAGCGCAATTGAAAGCTGGAGTCAAGCAATTAAAATCATGCCAGGAAACCATCTGCTTTGGTACAACCGTGGTTGTGCCTTAGAACAGCTTGCAAAATGGCAAGATGCGATCGCCAGTTATGAAAAAGCGTTAGAAATTAAGCCAGATTTTCAACTAGGTAGGTCAAGATATATTAATCTAGTAGCAGATAATCCTCGCCCAAATTAGCTAAGATGACGGTAATCGATATATCGTGTAAACTTTATTATCCTAAAGATGATATTTCATCTTGGAAACTAGTTATCAATTATTTTGAATTTTAGCTATTTATGACTGAATCATCAAACAGCACAATGGAAGAAACCAGAGTATCAAGTGAAGAAAGGGTTACTCAGTTAAGAGATTTAATTGATACTCTCAGAATTGCTGAAGAGATTGCTGGAAAAGGTTATCTGATCAGCAGTTCCGAACTTGCCGATCTAATGGATATCAATGCTAGTGCTGTAACTAGCAGAGGCGACCACTGGTCTTGGCGTAATTGGGTTGTTTCCAGAGTTAGACGAGAAGGTAATCAAATTTTATGGCAACTAGAAAGAGTTGATTAATCACAAACCATGACTTTATCTGTACCGAATAACGAGCAGCTTATAGTTCGTCCTCTTCAACATCGTGACGTGGATGCAATTAATGCTTTGGTGAGCGAACATGTTGCCAAAGAAACTTCTAAACGTCTGATAACTATCGATAGGGAACTAGAACAAGTTGGTTCTTGGTACGGACTGAAGCGGTTTTTGGCTCTGCTACCCCGTTCCTACTATCATGGTTGGCGCGTCTATGTAGCGCAACATTTGTCAGAAGTTCTTGGCTTAATTCAGGTTTCTTCTCTCAACAGCACTCGTAGCACTTGGAGAGTGGAACGG
Source organism: Cyanobacteria bacterium P01_C01_bin.72 (assembly GCA_039025955.1). Lineage (GTDB taxonomy): Bacteria > Cyanobacteriota > Cyanobacteriia > Cyanobacteriales > Xenococcaceae > Waterburya. Next base: position 1,828 of record JBCCNG010000318.1, read on the forward strand.
GTTTTACTTAACAGTAATTCGGCGCAGCTCGAACTATTAAAAACTCAGAAAGAGATCGGTTCTCAGCTATTGCGTTACTGCCTGCAAAATATTTGGGAGGCGCGCACTTGGATGCTGGAAGTCAATATTAACGAGAAAAACCATTTGGCTCTCTACCGTGAAAATGGTTTTCAGCCTCTAGCCCAGATGACCTACTGGCAAATACCAGCAGATTTGATTGCTCAACTAGCTCAGCAGGACTCTGACCTACCAAATTTTTTACCCATTAGCAATGCTGATGCGCCGCTACTCTACCAGCTAGACTGTGTTTCTATGCCCCCGCTACTGAGGCAGGTTTTTGACCGTCATGTAGAAGATTTTAAATCTGGTCTGGTACAAAATGCCGTAAGTCAAATTAGACTCTGGCTCAACGGTACGGATGTGGTTAGTGGTTATGTCTTTGAGTCGCAGCGTAAGGCAGCGATCGGCTATTTTAGGCTAGAATCTTCTAAAGATGGTTCTCGTCCCCATCGCGCCCAACTAACGGTTAATCCTGCCTATACTTGGCTTTATCCGCAACTGACGGCAAAAATGGCACAGATTATCCAAGAGTCGGTTGATCGCAAGCGGGGTTTAGCCGCCGATAATCAGCTTTATTCCCAGCCTTTAGAAATAGTTTCGGCAGACTATCAACCCGAACGGGAAGAGTATTTCGACAAGATCGGCGCTTCTGCTGTAGAACAGACTTTGCTCATGTCTCGCTCTGTATGGCACAAAATCAAAGAAGTCAAACCTTTAGAGGGGCTACAGCTATCGGAGATGCTTCAGGGACTAAAGCCTGCCCGCGCCCCAATTCCCTCACGCATTTCCTGGATGAAGTCTGTCTCGGGTTCTTATCAAAATATCCTCCGACAAAAAAATATTTTTCGAGCGAAATCGAGCCAATTTATTACTGTGGATAAAAACAAGCCAAGAGACTCGTTTAAGCCTCCTCATGGTGGTTTGGTTTAAGGTTCTATTGCTTGAAACTATGTACTTGAAGCTATGTAATTGCGATCGCCTTCAGCATATGGTATTTCTGGACAATAGGGCAGTAATTAAAGACTAGATTGATACAAGATATGGAAAGAGTCGCTGCTTTAGGGCTAGACGTGGGCAGAAGGCGCATGGGGGTGGCGGGTTGTGACGGCACTGGTTTAATTGCCACAGGGTTAACGACGATCCGTCGTACTAATTGGGCAGAAGATGTTAGACAACTCCAGAAAATTGTCACCGAACGGGAGGTAACGATTTTAGTTGTGGGTTTACCCTACAATCTAGATGGCACGCTAGGTAATCAAGCCAAACAAACTCAGAAGTTTGCTAATCGCCTGGCTCGTATTTTAGGACTGCCCTTAGAATATGTAGATGAAAGACTGACCTCCGTTGAAGCTACAGCCCAACTCAAGGCACAAAAAAAGTATTCTACTTACGATAAAGGAGCGATTGACCGCCGTGCAGCAGCCATCATCCTCCAACAATGGTTAGATGACAGACGAGGGCGATCTTATCCCCTGTCTTAAGCTAAATTGGCATGGCATCCGAGATACTGACTTTAGCAATTGTCTGATTTGTCATACAGCGCCAGTGACAGGTAAATAAATCGGGCTGTTGAGTTTTGAGGGTAATCAGTGCCGGTGCAGCAGGAAATGGCCAGAGACGATCAAAGACAATCTCTCCTTTGTGCAGGCTAAATTGCAGTAGATAAGTTGCGGGGGAAGCAGATAAAGAATCTAATAACGCTTCTGCTAAACCATGGAGGGATTTTTGCTGACGTTTAGGAATGGCAACTGGATGTTCATAGGAATTAGGCATTGAACCCTCACCAATAACCTGTCCAAAGATCGGTTTATCAGTCAGAATAATCGGTAGCCAAAGATGACCCAACCAAGAATCACCGACGCTAGTTTTGAACCCCAAATTTTTCTCGACCCAGCGTCTACGGGAATTAATATCTTTACAGGCAGAATAGATCTTTCTCTGGGGAAAATCAAAATATTCTGGCAATTGAATAGTTAGAGGACAGTAAACTGTATCGTTGTTTCTGTCTTTCTTGATTGTAATGCGAGAATGTTTCGACCACAAAGTAGCAGCGGAAACTATTTCTACTATTCTCGGTGAAGAGTCTTCAGCAATACTGTTTTGAAGTGCTTCGACCATCTTTTGAGTTACAGGCGATGCTGAAAGCAACTTTCCTTGCTCGCTGACTTCAGCATTAATAATAATTACAACTTTTTCCATTCCCCTGCCGTTATGAGATTTTGTCATAGCTGTTGTTAGTCGAACAGTATTCTTCCCTAATTTAAATACTTTAATACTGAGTCGTTGATTGCGTTAAGTCGGTCAAGCGAAAAAACGGTCGGTGATCTTGATAGGGCATAAGTAAATTGTGAATTATCTAGAAGCTGAGAGTTGCAATTGCCCATAACTATAACAGCAAAGTCCAGGCGATACGGCACATATTAGCTGAGTAATGTTAATCTTAATTTCACCTACAGAAGCTATTGGGGATAATTTGCCACACCTAACATTTCTCGCAGGAACAGTTGGGCTTTTAAGCAGTAACTATCATAATCGCTTTAATACTAAATTTTCAAGACACTTGGTTGGTAGTTTAACAATTTAAACATAAGATAACAAACTAACCTGATAACCATAAATTAGCTACCCTAAGTTAAGCAGAAAAAACAGTCTATTTGATTTGTTATTTCTCAATTGGCGACGGAGGTAAACTCTTGGCACTTTCTGATGAGAAATGTAGCCCCAGTAATCATAGCCGATAAAAGATAGCGGCTTCTGAGCCGATTCTTAGATCAACAGCAGCAGACATTTAGCGTTATCAGATATGGAACTATTAGAGTATCAGGCGAAAGAATTATTTAGGATGGTCGGCATCCCAATTTTACCTTCTTTAACAATTCAAGATGCTAGAAAAATTAAGCAGCTACAAATTCCCTATCCTGTAGTTTTAAAGTCTCAGGTCAGATCAGGCGGTCGCGGGAAAGCGGGGGGGGTTCGTTTTGTCGCCAATACGATTGATGCGATCGCTGCTGCGCGCAGTATCTTTAGTTTGTCTATCTTGGGAGAGTATCCTGAAGTTATTTTGGCAGAGGCGCACTATAACACGGAAAGAGAACTATTTTTGGCTATTGTGCTTGATTATGATCTCCAATGCCCTGTTTTGCTGGGGTCGGCTTGGGGTGGGATGAATATAGATTCGTTACTGGCTAATTTACAACAGGTGGCGGTATCAGGGGACTTTTCGCTATTTTATGCCCGCCGTTTAACAGCCCAGATGGGTCTATCAGGAAAATTAATTACCTCCGTCAGCGATATTGTGGCAAAAATGTATCGTTTATTTCAAGAGCAAGACCTGGATTTAATTGAAATTAATCCTTTGGGAATCAACAGTAGAGGAGAATTGATGGCTCTAGATGGCAGAGTGACTATCAACGACCATGCCCTTGCTCGACAGCCAATTATGGAAACTTTAAATTTTTCGGCACAGCAACGGGCAATGAGCCAAGATAGTTCTTGGACTGCTAACCAAGATTTTAGTCGAGTCCGCTGGCGTTGGTTAGATTGGCATCATCAGGCGGGTAAAGTAGCAATGATCTGTAGTAGTTTTGATGCGGCATTACTGACCTGGGATTTGTTATGCCAAAACCAAGTTGTTCCTGCCTGTAGTGCTTTAATTGAAAATAGCCTGGATTCTCAGACCGATAGTCCCCAGCTTTATCAGGAACAGTTGTTGGCAATCTTACAGGAGTTA
>JBCCNG010000319.1:0-5581 GCA_039025955.1 Cyanobacteria bacterium P01_C01_bin.72
ACTCAGTCCACCTAACACCTAGGTCATAAGTAATAACCATGAGTGAAAAAAATATTGATACACAAGTAGCAGAAGACGTCAGTGCTGTTGCTGAAGAATTTGTAGTTGAAACTTCTGAAGAATTAGAAGAAGTTCCTTCTGAAGCTACTGAAATGCCTGTAGAGGAATCCACCTCTCTCGATCCCGATACGGACGATTTAGGAGAGAAAGCTGAAATAGCCAACGGAGGAGAAGTTGCAGTAGATGAAGCAGTTCCTTCTGAAGGAAGCGCGCCTTTCAGCGATCTTTCACTAGAAATTGAAGGAACTATACTTCCTGAGAGTGCCACAGAATTGGGTTCTCCTGGAAGTGTAGATGTACTGATTACTAATGAAGGAGATAAGACAGTAGATGGGACAGTAGATCTCAATCTATATGTTTCTTCGGATAAAAAAATCAATACTCGCGTATTGCCTCTAACGGGTAAAGAAGTTCAGGATGGACTGCTCACCACTCTCGAAGATGCAGACATCAGCGGATTAGAACCTGGTGACAGCAAATTAGTTACTATAGATTATGAGAACATTACGTCTTTTGTTCCTCCAGGTTCTCAGTTTCTGATTGCGGAAATTGAGGAAGAATCTTTAGGAGAAGAACAAGATGTCATTTCGGAAAATAATTCCAATGAGACACTAGTTTCTTTACCTGGTACAGATGTCGTCCTCGACTGGCAAACGGTTGGTGCCAACTTAACTACCAACCAATTCCTATTCGATAAAATTCCTGATGTAGGTGCTGCACCACCCCAAGGAACAAGAGCAGGCGCTCTTTTATCCGCATCTATGTTTAACGCTTTTGCTGGCGTTACAGGAGAATTCGACCCCTATGCCATCGATTTAGATGCAATTGAGATGTCTCCCGAAGGAGCATCAGTAGAAGCAGCAATCGTTGGTGCATCAGCGACTGTATTAGCCGAACTTTATCCAGAGCAGAAAGACATCATTGATGCTCAGATGGATCTCTCTCTAGATGAGATCGAAGCTGACCCAGCGGCGGAAATGCTTGGTTTGGCTTACGGAAGCGTGGTAGCTAAAGAGCTACTAGACATGAGAGCTGATGAGTTTGCTAGTTTTGACGATCCTTTAGATCCTGACAACTCTGAATTCGTATCCATAGATCCAGATAATCCCTTTTTCTGGACTCCTGACGACAACGGAAGCGGAATTGCAGTGGGAGCGCAGTATGGTGATACTGCTATACCTTATGCGATCGAAAGTAGTGATGCGATCGTCAGTCTGATCAGTCCAGATGCTCCAGATAGCCCAGAGTTCTTTGCTGATTTACAAGCTGTAGCAGTTCTAGGGGGCGCAGCAGATACTGAAGCTACCACAATTCTGCGTACTGATGACCAGTCAGAGATTGCTAAGTTCTTCTTTGTTGATCGGGGTGATTCTTATAAGCCTAATAAGCATATTAATCACATAGCTCAGGAAATATCAATCGATCAAGGATTCAGTCTCAAGGATAATGTAGAGCTATTCTTCAAGCTAAATATTGCCTTAGCTGATGCCGTAATTGTTACCTGGGATGCTAAATATAACGAGCAGTATCCTCGTCCTTCTCAGCCCATTATCGACCTAGGCATCGATCCAGATTGGAAAGCTTTCCTCGAAGAACCTGGATTCCCAGATTGGATCTCAGGACACAGTACTATGGCGTATGCAGCCGAGGTTGTGTTTACAGAACAGTTTGGTGACATTGGTACTTTTGGTGTTGTATCTCCTGATACTCCTGGTATCGAACGTGAATATGACAGCTTCGGCGAATTATTCGATGAGTTCTCTCTAAGTCGCGTATTTGCTGGTGTACATACTATCGATGGTGCCTTTACAGATCCTGATGTTGCTGGTACAGCAGTGGGTGAGGAAGTCTTAGAAGCTTTGGCTCCACTTACTGGTGATGCTATTTAGAATCTGATTTATGTTTCTTACTTACAGCAAAGCCTTGGTTTTGCTGTATTTTTTTTGTTTTTTTATTACTAGGAGTTAATCATGGTCAGTATGCAACCAACTAAAGCGAAAGCAGAGCCAGTTACCAGAATTATTTCCAGTTTGGGGAAATATAACTTGCTACCGCAACTACAGCGGGAAGTCATGATTGATAATGCGATTAGCTCGATTCAGTGTACTCCAGAAGAAGTTGAAGTTGCTTATCAAAAAATTATGAAGACTCAGCAGATAAAGAGCGATCAGACGTTTTTAAATAATTGTCAGCACAGTGAAACTGCCAAAAAACAAATATGCGAATCAATTACGCGTAAGTTGAAAATAACGAAGTTTAAGCAAGCCACTTGGGGAAAAGAAGTAGCTTCCTATTATATTAGCCGTAAGCAAAATCTTGACCAAGTAGTCTATTCAGAAATTGTTCTGGAAGACGAAGGGCTGGCAACGGAAATTTATTTTCGACTGTTAGGAAAAGAACAGAGCTTTTCTGAATTAGCTTTTGAGCATCAAAAGCCCGAGATTTATCGAGTTTACGAGCAGATTAAAAAATGTCCCCTAACCTCCAAAATGGCACAGCTACTTGTAAAACATCAGCCTGGAGAATTACTACGTCCAATTAATTGCAACAATGTTTACCGAATTATACGCTTTGAACAAATTTTACCAGCGATCTTAGATGAGTCTATGCATCACCAACTTCTGGACGAACTCTATGAATCTTGGTTGAATCAGGGATGTAATGATAAGCGTTACCGAAAAATGATGTTGCGCGAGCTAACTTCTTGGACAGCTTAATATTCTTGTGATAATGACTTATTAAAACAATAATAGCGGGGTGCAGATGCGTTTATTAAGTATATCCTTGAGGATAAAACTAAACGCAAAGCATTCCCGCTATCAGGTAATAACTGGAGCTAGCCTCTTGGCTTAAATTACGTAGTGAAATAATTTATGACGTTCACGAATCTCTTGGCACAGGATATCGAGATTTTCAGCTAAAGAAGCCTGATTATTATAAGCACTTGAGCCAGCAACAAGCACCGTTGCTCCTGCTTCCACTACTAAGGGAGCAGTTTTGGCGTTAATACCACCATCAACGGCGATCGCAATGGGATTATTTTGCAGGCGAATTTTGGACTTGAGACGACGAATCTTGTCTAGCTGAGAGAAGATAAATGATTGACCGCCAAAACCAGGGTTGACGGTCATAATTTGCACTAAATCAACTAAATCTAACACTTCATCAATTGCCTCTAGAGCGGTGCCAGGATTTAGGGTCACTCCTACTTCTACTCCCAGTTCTCTAATTTTGCTGAGGGTGCGATGTAAATGAGTGCAGGCTTCTTGGTGAACGATTAGACGATCTGCTCCCGCCTCAACAAATTTCTCTAAAAACCTTTCTGGCTCCGAGATCATGAGGTGAACATCTAGCTTGATATTTACTAATGGACGGAGGGCAGCGATGATTCCAGGGCCAAAGCACAGATTAGGGACAAAATTGCCGTCCATAACATCAATTTGAATCGCTTTTACCTGCGCTGCCTCTGCTTCTCTTGCTGCTGCTCCCAAAGAAGCAAAATTTGCTGCTAAGAGAGAAGGTTCGATAATGATTTGCTCAGACATAAATAATTACTCTAAATTGTTCAGAAAGATTGCTCTATACGTTTTACAGATAAGAGCAATAAATTAATTCAACATTAAGTTTGCCTGAGAGCGATTAAATCTGCTGGAGATACTGTTGAATCAGCTGAACCGCAACCGAACCTTCACCTACGGCAGAAGCAACTCGTTTCATCGAACCACTATGAATATCTCCCGCTACAAAAATACCAGGAACACTAGACTCTAGTAGGAAAGGATCACGGTCTAAAGTCCAGAGATTATCTTCTGTATCTCCCTTGAGATCATTTCCTGCCAAGACAAATCCTTGAGGGCTTTGAGCCAGAAGCTTGTTGATACAGTCAGTACGGGGTTTAGAACCAATCAAGACAAACAGCATGTCTGCATCTAGAGTAATGCGTTCGCCGCTGAGTCGATTATCAAGGGTTAAAGCTTCTAGTCGCTCTTCTCCTTTGGCTTCAATAACGTTAGTGTTCAGCCAGACTTTGATATTTTCTGTGCTAGCAATCAGATCGATGAGGTATTGAGACATTTTGTGTTCTAAAGTCCCACCTCTAACAACAATGTTGACGCTGTTAGCGCGTTCTGCAAAGTATAGCGCTGCCTCTCCCGCAGAATTACCAGCCCCCACCAGGAATATATCTTCATCAGCACAGGTGGCGGGCTTTTTACCGACACCATAGTATACTCCTGCTCCAGTCAATCTTTCGACACTTGGTACATTGAGCTTACGGTAGGCAACTCCTGTAGCAATCAAAATAGCATAAGCACCAATTTCTGTGCCGTCAGCAAGAGTTACAAATCGATAGGGATCTTCAATGCGAATGCTTTTAACTTCTTGAGGAATAAGAATTTCCACCTCAAACTTTTTGGCTTGGGCTACAGCGCGTCTGGTTAAATCGTCTCCACTCAAACCAACGGGAAAACCTAAATAGTTATCAATTTGGGGCGCAGTACCCGCCTGTCCTCCCAGAGCTTCTCGTTCAATCAAGACTGTTCTTAAGCCTTCTGAACCACCATAAATAGCAGCAGCTAATCCACTAGGACCGGCACCAACTACAATTAAATCGTAGAAGGGCTTCTCTGCGTGCATCTTTAAACCAATCTTTTCAGCAACCTCTTCTCTCGTTGGTTCAACTAGCTTTGAGCCATCAGGAAATAAGATTAGGGGTTGGCGCTTAATCTCCTCTTCGGTGAAAAACCATTTGCTTAAGCAGCGTGCTTCTCTTGATTCGGCATCTATCCACTGGTAAGAAACCCAATTTCGGGCTAAGAAATCTCTAATCTGATACAGCTTTGGCGACCATCGATTACCAATGATTCTAATCTCGTCCCTAGATGGTGTCACATCTTCTTTCCACATCTCTAGCAGATCATCAAGGGCAGAAAAAATTTCTTCTGCTGAGGCACTACTTATTTGTGGGAGATAATAGTCCACTTTAGCTGTATTCAATGGCTGCATCTCGCTGCCAGCAGTTGCTAGAACTCTCTTTGCTTCAGGAAAAATGTCGATTGACTGTTCGAGCAGTTTTACCCCAAGCATTTTGGGCATTTGCTGATTGACCAAAATCAAGGCTACTTCTTGGCTTTGTATTTTGAGAATCTTGAGTTCATGCAAAGCTTTTTCGCAAGATTCAGCCTGCAAAACTTGAAAACTCTCACCATACTTCCCTGTTAGATCTTCAGTAATGCTTTGCAGAGTTGATAAATCGTAATCTACTACTAACAAGATTGGCTTAGACATTGACCTGTCCCCTGTATATTTATCGATGTTTATTTAGGGCGTATCATCAATTAAAAAAAAGAGCTTTTTTCGGTCTCGCGCATTCCCTTGCGCCTTACGGCGACGCGGGGTCGCTCGCCTTTTAACGAACTACTGCGTCGAAAAATAACCTCCGTAGCTCTGCTATGCAGAACATTTTTCTTCTTGTATATCGCTAAAATAGCTCTCAAAAGCATTCTTCCTCTCAATTAATGAC
>JBCCNG010000320.1:0-5579 GCA_039025955.1 Cyanobacteria bacterium P01_C01_bin.72
ATTATTTGTAATATTTAGGTAAATACTCTGAGCTAAAAATACTTTTTGTATGTAAAATAGCTTACATACTTAGTTCTTAGTCATTAGTGTTTAGTTTTTAATTAGTGCGATCGCAAGGTAATTAATAAGAACTACTAGAAGCTTTTTTCTGGAGGCGAAACACACGTTCTTGCTTTTCTTCCTTAACCTCAATAACTAAATCGGCAGTTTTTATTAAAGGCTTAATAAACAATTCTGGGTGTAGCGATCGCCAGAAATACTCGACAAAACTATCAATTTGCTGATCTGTCATGCCCGTTTTGCCTAAAGCCTTCATTTTGTGTTCGGCTTGTGTGCGCCACTTCTTGCTGAGATGATAATCTTCAGGATATAAAACTATCAGGCTATCCAGCTTGTTCCATAGAGGTACATAAGCCGCAAGTCGTTTATTATTATCTAGAGCAAACTGTCTATCTTCGGCGGTAATCAAGGGCAAAGGCAAACTATCAGGCAATTTAGCTAAAGGGTACACGCCGACAAACCAGCCTTCAAACAATAAAATATCAGGTTTAGCGATCGCTTCTGCAGTAGTGCGATCGCCAGCCCCACTGTACGCCGACTTGTCAAAACGGGGGAGTAAAACCTGGGTAGCACTAGCACTATCTCCTGTCAAACACAGCTCAATCAACTCGATACCCAAAGCCACATCATGAGTCCCAGGAGGACCTCGCCAAATCAGACGCGGGTCTTGCTGCTGTAGATCTTGTCTTTCCTCATAGGTTAAATAAAGATCGTCAATTGAAAGGGTTGCGACAGTAAAACCAAGATAATTAAGGATCTGCTGAAGAATCAAACAGAGAGTTGTTTTACCCGTTCCCTGACTACCCAATATCCCCTGAATTAAAGTGCGATCAATCTGAGTTCTTCTGGTAGCTAGATCCAACGCCAGAGGTAGCCACAAACTTGCCAAATTAGCTAATATCTTCTGAGGAAAGCTGATTCCTAAACTGTGAACCAGAGCAATTACTAGAGTCTCCAAATCAGCATAAAAAAAAGAATTTTGCCCCTCTAACAACAAAGATTCTCGGCGATCTACATATACTCTCTCTTCCAACATCTTTTGAGTAAATAAATACCCTGCTAACTATTTAAACCGCGTCCATACTCAAAACTGGAGTTTCAAGGAAACCCCTTTGCCCTTTCCCCCTTTCCCTTTAACCTCTAACAACAGACAAGTTAAAACTAATGGTTTCAAAGTGGATGGGGTTTATGCTCCTCAATTAAAGGCTAACTTCCCAACTTAAAGGCTTCCAAAAACAAACTATAAATCAAGCCTATTTTAAACAAGTTTAAGACATCGACATAAAGCGATCGCCTTTGGGGAGCTTTTCCCTTTTCCCCACGACGACGATATACGACCAAGCTAGTTACTTCCGTAAAACCAAACAGAATAGCAGCGGCGGGAATATCCCAAACGGCACGCTGTCCAGCAGTAGTAACAATTGCCGAACCCATAAAGAAACCGAGCAAAATACTAATAAGGCTCAAAGAAATGCGTCGCCAGGGATTGCTAAACAATAACTCAAGGCGATCGCCCGTAACTGTTACCAGAGAATTAAGACGAGTACGTTGCATTGATTACTGATTGTTAATTGTTGATTGTTGATTGATTAACTAACGCTCAATTTGACTATGAATCCATAATGAACTGACGATACCAACAAAATGACCAGCAATAATATTGATGCAGGCTTGAATGATAAACACATCCAGAGAATTTACAAATTCTGTATTGGTTTGGCTATTGAAAATTTTTCCAGGATCGAGAGATAAAGTTTTAGAAAGCACAATCCCCGCGATCGTTTCTGCGCCTAAAATAGTTGTCAAAGCGCCAACTAAACTAGTAATAATGGCAATTTGCACAATTCTCAGGGTCGTGGATTTCTTGGGGGGGACGGTATTAGGCTGATTAAACTTGCCTGCCATTTTGCCATAACGAAACGAGATACAAATGCCCACCACAAGGCAGATTAGACCGCAGACAGCACAGAACAAACTAAAGCCCACGCCAGGACTACTCCTTTCATTTTCGTTGACGATCGCCAGTGCCAGGGTGACAGCCGAAACTACGCCTAAAACCACCTGAATCCAAAAACCAGCCAATCCCGCCCACTTTAGGGCGCTGGAAACGCGACGCATTCTGGCAGATTTAGATGATTTAGCAGCTGGTGTGGAAGAAGAACTGATGTTTTCTGAGTACGGGGTAATGTCTGATTCTCTGCTCATAATGTTAATTATTTGCTTTATTTGATTTCAATAACGATTAAATTAGAAGTTGGAAGCATATCTGGGATGACAAAGATGGGGAACAGCGATCGCGCATCTTGCCTTCAGAAAATAATTTTTGACAGTAAATTATGAATTATTCATCCTGTTAGGAATACATATCAATTAATAATAAACTATATAAATAAGAGAGTTGGCGAGGTGGTTGCAGATTTGTCCTAGAGACAGATTTGAGGAAAGTCCGGACTCCCGAAAGACCATACTTGCTGGATAATTCCCAGTGCGAGCGATCGTGAGGATAGTGCCACAGAAAAATACCGCCGTTTCATTAAACATCGAACATTAAACATTGAACAGTAAATAAAAGCTGGTAAATGATAAATGATAAATGCTAAATGAATTTGGTAAGGGTGCAAAGGTGCGGTAAGAGCGCACCAGCAGTATCGAGAGGTACTGGCTCGGTAAACCCCGGTAGGGAGCAAGGTCGAAGGAATTAGGGTTGGTCTTTTTCCCATTCCGACCAAGGTGAACTGCATGAGGTGGCTGGTAACGGTCATCCTAGATAGATAACTGCCCTTGGATCATAAATAACTATGATCTAATGAACAGAATCCGGCTTACGCTCCAGCTCTCTTTATCTCTTCATCACAATGATCGCTAAATGTTTGCAGACCCCAGGAGACAAAAACAGCTACAAAAGTTGGTTCAGAAGTTAGGATTATCGGCAAATGAGCCGATTGATTGGTCTTTGCTTGATCTCGCCCTGACTCATCCCAGTATTTCTCAGACTGCTAATTATGAGCAGCTTGAATTTGTCGGCGATTCAGTAGTGCGACTGGTTGTGGCGGAGTTACTCTTAGAAGATTATCCCCAGGAGAAGGTGGGGGAGTTTGCGGCGATTCGTTCTATCTTGGTCAGCGATCGCGTTTTGGCTCAGTTAGCTGAAAGTTACGGTATCGAACCCTATCTTTTAATTGGGACTAATGCCACAGGTAATCCAGCAGGAAGGCAATCTTGGTTAGCAGATGCTTTTGAGGCGGTATTAGGGGCGCTGTATCTCAGTACTCACACCATGGAATTGATTCGCCCCTGGTTGGATTCGGCGCTGAAAATTAAGGCAGTGGAGGTAATTAATGATCCTGCACGTTTTAACTACAAAGATGCTTTGCAGGAATGGACTCAGGGTAAATATAAAACTCTGCCTGAATATAAAGTAGTAAAAAATCAACAATTTGATTCCGTACCTAAACTAGCCAAAAATCGAGCTACTTGGCACGAACAGCGTTTTGTGGGTGAAGTTTGGTTTCAAGGCAAATTACTCGGAAAAGGCTATGGACGCTCTAAAAAAGCTTCCGAGCAAGCGGCAGCTAAAGAAGCACTGTTACAAATCAAAAACGAGTCTAAATAGCTGTTATGTAAATAATTACCCTCCTGCAATAGAATTGCGCTTAATGTTACATGTTAACTGAGCAATGTTAAATGCTAACTGACACAGTAGTGCTATGGAAAGGCTAAAAGAGTTACAATATAAGATTTTAACGGCTTGATAACAATTAGATTGTCTAGAGCAACCCAAGGTAATAATGAAAAATGATGAACTAAATTTAATTGAAGCTGAGTCAAATAATCCTGATCGGGTTGATAGTGCAAACGCGGTGGGAGATATTCCGCCTCCAGATCCAGAACGGATGTTAGAGCTGTTACAATCTGATGTCGCTTCGGATCGAATGATAGCAGCTAGGGCTTTTTGTGAGTTGGAAGACAGCCGCTCTATTCCGATTTTGATTGAGTTATTAAATGATGTTTGTCCTTTGATTCGGGTTAGTACTGCTTATGCACTAGGTCGCAATACAGACGCTACAGCTGTTGAGCCATTGATTCAACTGCTGGGGCAAGATTTGAATGGTTATGTCCGTAAGGGGATAGTCTGGGCATTGGGCAACAGCAAGGATCGGCGAGCTCTCCAGCCTCTAATTCATGCCCTCAAGACTGATATTTCTGCCGTCAGATTATGGGCGGCCAGTGGTTTGGCTCAGATTGCGCCTCTAGACTACGACGATATTATTGCTGCTATTCCGCCTTTGATTCAGGGGCTACGTAGAGACGAGACTGGAGCAGTCAGAAGCAACTGCGCTTGGGCAATTGGGCAATTGTGTCGTGAACTGCCTTCTAACGTGGTTTATGCTACGGCGATCGATGCTTTAATTGAATCTTTGGTGGAAGATGATGATTATGGTGTCAAAGATGACGCGCGAAGTGCTATTCTCAGAGTCGGCGATCCTCGTGGTTTACAAATGATCGAGGAATTAGAATTTGAAGGGCTAATTTAAGCCTACATAAACATTACATGACCAAACCTTTAATTATTGGTGTAAGTGGCGCTTCGGCGTTGATTTATACAATACGAGCCTTGAAATATCTACTGGCTGCTGACTATACGATTGAACTAGTAGCTTCGCGGGCAACCTATATGGTGTGGCAATCAGAAGAAAACATTCGGATGCCGAGTGAACCAGATAAGCAGGAGCTATTCTGGCGCGAGAAAGCAGGAGTTAAAACAGGAGGAGTGCTTAACTGTCATCGCTGGGGTGATGTGGGAGACAATATTGCTAGCGGTTCGTTTCGGACATTAGGCATGATAGTTATTCCCTGTAGCATGAGTACTGTAGCTAAAATTGCCGCAGGTTTAAGCTCTGATCTGCTAGAAAGAGCAGCCGACGTGCAGATCAAAGAAGGAAAGCCATTAGTGGTTGTTCCTAGAGAAACACCTTTGAGCCTAATTCACCTACGTAATCTAACCACTTTAGCTGAAGCGGGAGTGAAGATAGTTCCCGCCATTCCCGCCTGGTACAATCATCCCAAAACTATTGAAGATTTAGTAGATTTTGTTGTTGCCCGCACCTTAGATACTTTAGATATTGACTGTATTCCCATAGAACGCTGGAAGAGTTGATGTAGTCGTACAACCTACACTCCGCAGATAAATTTTGTTAGGGAACTCCAGAAAATAAAATATCCAATACTTACCCAGCAGCAGGAAAGATATCAACAAACCAATTAGGAAGGTGTGGTAAAGGTAGGATCTGGGATTCAACGGAGATTTCGCGGGTTGAGGAATAAAGGTAGGGTATTAAAATGAAGAGTTTAAATAACCTCTGAATGGATATCCAAGTAAAAAACTTAGATCACTTAGGTATCCATTCAGAGGTTATTTAAACTCTTCATTTTAATACCCTACCTTTATTCCTCAACCCGCGAAATCTCCGTTGAATCCCAGATCCTACCTTTACCACACCTTCCTAATTGGTTTGTTG
>JBCCNG010000321.1:0-5569 GCA_039025955.1 Cyanobacteria bacterium P01_C01_bin.72
CCAAAAACTAAGCTAAAAAATAGGTTCAGGCAATGAAAATTAATCAACTCAAGCAACAAGTTTATCAGTTAACTGCTACTAAAAATACTAAGCAATTAAAGTCAAACAGAGCAGAATTAACTACAGGTAAAGATCTAAGAATAAAGACAAGCTGGGTGGCAATCTACAGCACTTTAAAACTAATCAGTGGCTTTCAACAAGAACAAGCAACAAAAGAAATATTAACAGAGCATCAATTTAAAGAATTAAATTCCCACTCCAGTTTTCAAGACCTATTACACAATGTGCGATCACTAGGAAAGTTTTGTAACTCCTTAGAATCGAAAATAGAACGCTTACAGAAAACAAAAGACCATCATGAACAATAATTTAAATGATCTGCTTGAGCAGGTAGGTAAGATAAAACAATCATTCAAACAGCTGAATTATAAAACTAACATTCTCTATCAAACTCAGTGGCAAGAAAAGGTTGCCAACGGCTATGAAGTATGGCGAGCCGATCCTAGTGGTGGATTAAAGCTAATTAAAGAACAGTTGCCGAAGCTAGATTACAAATGCCCCGTATGCTCTATCCCTTTGACGGAGGAGTCTGCTACCATCGATCACTTATTGCCCAAATCCAAATATTTAGGTCAGGCGATCGCCCTAGATAATATGCTGGTAGTTTGTAACCCCTGTAACGCGAGTAAAAATAATCAAGAATTTGCCGAGTGGTACTTAAAATTAGCCCCTGTATCTCAGGCACGATTAAGTCAGGCAATTGCAGAAATTCAAGGAACGGTTAAATTAGCAGAACTTTTAGATAAAAATAAGTAATCGAGAGTAAAAAGTAATCCACCGTTAAATATTGCAGAAATTAGATACCCTAATCAGTAACGGTATATTGCAACTATTTAACGAATTCATGTCTCAGTCTCACATTTATTTCGATGCCGAATCGAGCGATCGCAAATCCTTTGAACTTCCAGGGGCTAGACCTCACTACAACCCAGATCGACCTGGACAAGTAGCTCATATATTCCTCGATCTAATTCTAGATTTTCCTGGTCAGAGTTTTCAGGGGACTTGCACCACAACAATTATTCCCGTGCGTTCGGGCATTGAGCGGCTGACGCTGGATGCGGTAGATTTGGCGATCGCCTCTGTCCTAGTGAATAACATTAGTCAGGAATTTGTTTATGATGGTGAACAAATTGAGATCTACTTATCCCAGCCTGCTACTAATGAAGCGATTAAGGTAGAGATTGCCTACTCGGTAGATCATCCCCAGCGAGGACTTTATTTTATTCAACCTAATGCTGAATATCCTGACAAGCCAACCCAAGCATGGACACAGGGAGAAGATGAAGACTCCCGCTATTGGTTTCCCTGTTTTGACTATCCTGGTCAACTAGCAACTTCCGAGATTAGAGTACAAGTCCCGTCAGGCTTGATGGCGATCTCTAACGGCGAGTTACTGACAACAGAAGAAGTAGAAAACGGCACGATATATCACTGGTCACAGCGGCAGGTACACCCCACCTACCTCATGACTCTGGCGGTAGGAGACTTTGCGGAAATTAAAGATCAATGGCGGGGCAAACCCGTTAACTATTACGTAGAAAAGGGCAGGGAAGCAGATGCCCAGCGCAGCATGGGTAAGACTCCCCGCATGGTGGAGTTTTTGTCCCAGAAATACGGTTACGACTATCCCTATCCTAAATACGCTCAAGTCTGTGTCGATGACTTTATTTTTGGCGGGATGGAAAATACTTCTACCACTCTGTTAACGGATCGCTGTTTGCTGGATGAACGGGCGGCGACGGACAATATGCGGACAGAAAGCCTGGTACTGCATGAGCTTGCCCACCAGTGGTTCGGGGATTTAGTTGTGATCAAACACTGGTCACACGCCTGGATCAAAGAGGGAATGGCTTCTTATGCCGAAGTATTTTGGACTGAGCAAGAGTATGGCAAAGATGATGCGGCTTATTACTTATTAAATGAAGCGCGTACCTATATTTCCGAAGATAGCACCCGTTATCGTCGTCCCATTGTTACTAACGTCTATCGGGAGGCGATCGAGCTATATGATCGCCATCTCTATGAAAAGGGTGCTTGTGTCTATCACATGATCCGCGCCATCTTGGGAGACGAACTATTTGATCAGGCAATTCAGACTTTTGTGCGCAACAATGCTCATAATACTGTGGAAACAGTAGATTTACTACGGGCGATTGATCAGGCTACGGGCTATAATCTGATGTTCTTGTTTGATCAGTATGTCTTTCGGGGGGGACATCCCGATTATAAAGTGGCATATGCCTGGGAAAATGATAGCAAGCTGGCAAAGCTGACCGTTACTCAGAAGCAGGCGAAGAAAGATAATGAGAGTAAAGAGCTATTTGATCTTAAGATTCCCATTGGCTTTGGCTATATCTCCGAAAAATTGCCCCAGCCTGAGTTAAAAAACTTCTCTCTTCGTATCCACCAAGCTGAACAAAGTTTCTATTTTCCTCTAGAGAAAAAGCCCGATTTTGTAAGTTTTGATGTTAATAACAATTTCCTCAAAACAGTCCAGCTACAGTATCCCGTGACGGAACTCAAACAGCAGTTAAAATACGACCCCGATCCTATTTCGCGGATTTATGCGGCGGGTGCTTTGGCGAAAAAAGGTGGTTTGGAAGTAATTAAGGCTCTGGCTCAATCTCTGACAAACGATCCTTTCTGGGGCGTACGTATTGAAGTTGCCAAACAGCTAGGCAAGATAAAGCTCAAACAAGCATTTGATGCACTACAGGCTGGTCTAGAAGATAAAGATACTAAGGTACGTCGCGCGGTTATTGGCGCGTTAAGCAATTTCAAAACTGCGGCTAGCTATGACACTTTAGCGAATTATCTTCAGCAGGGAGATTCCAGCTACTATACGGAAGCGGCGGCGGCACGTAGTTTAGGCGGGATGGTTTCGGGAAATCTGAAAGACAAACAGTCTGAGACGATCTCCCTACTGAAAACTGTCTTGGAACAACGGGCAGGTTGGAATGAGGTTGTACGTGGTGGAGCGGTCGCTGGGTTAAGCAAAATGAAAACTGTTGCCGCGGCGGTGGATATTTTGCTGCAATATACTCAACCAGGCACACCCCAAGCCCTGAGACTTACAGCAATTCGTAGCTTAGGCACAATCTCTACGGGGCAAACTCCCGAGAAGCTAGGGGAGATTTTAGAGCAGCTAGAGGTGATCGCTGGAGAATCCTTTTTCCTGACTCAAGTAGCGGTTGTGGGGGCATTATCCCAGATGCAGACGGCAGGGGCTATTAACATCCTGAATGAGCTAGCAGCCCAAACTCCCGATGGTAGAGTGCGTCGCCGTGCCGAAGAAGCAGTAACTAAAGTACAAAAGAATTTGGGAGCGGATAAAGCAGTTAAAGAACTACGTACCGAAGTTGACCGCCTCAAACAAGCCAACCAAGATTTAACTAGTAGACTGGCGAAATTGGAGGCTCAGGCTAAAACCAAAGCTGAAGATTAGAATCACTGCTTGATCAATTTTTCAGCCATTCAATCAGCCACCAATGGTGGCTTTTACCAGGGACACTTGAAGGGATCAAAAATAAGTGCCATAACTGATTTGGATTGAGCAGTTTCAGCCAGCGTTATCTGCCTCATAAATGTAAGTCCAGTTTAAAATAGATCTCCCTTACTGTAACCCTATGGATGATAACCAAGCTTTGACCTCAAACAACAATTCCCCAGAAATAGCTAGCGATCGCCAAAAGCCAAATCTCGATGATTTTACCTCGACGGTGGTTCATGATTTACAAGCACCATTGCGATCGCTGACTATGTTTACAGAGCTACTGGCACAAGAATATCAGAATGAGCTAGATGAAAAAGGACAGCTCTATCTTGATCGGATCTCCCACAATGGTTTGAGGATGCAAACCTTAATCGAGGATTTACTCACCTTTTCTCGTGCTGGTGTTGGGGAGCAAACCTGGATGACTGTAGACCTCAATCAGACTCTAGAGCTGGTTCAATCTGATTTACAGTCGGAGATCGCTAGATCTGGGGCAAAAATTACCGTCAGCGAATTGCCGCAAATATTTATTAATCCCCAAGATATTCATCAACTGTTTCAAAATTTGATTGAAAACGCACTCAAATTTTGCGATCGCCCGCCCGAAATAGTCGTTTCCATCACAGCCCAGGGAGAAGAATGGCTCTTTACGGTAGAGGACAATGGCGTTGGTATTGCTCCAGAATTTCAACTGGAAATTTTTGATGTGTTTAAACGTTTACATCCTGCTGATGTATATCCTGGTAGCGGTATGGGATTAGCTATCTGTCAGAAGATTATCAAACGCTACGACGGCATTATCTGGGTAGAATCCGAAGTTGCTCAAGGCTCTACTTTTAACTTCACCATTCCCATGAATGTTTGTCCTCAAGCTCCCATGGCGAAAGTTGTTTAACACTAAATCCGATTACCAAAGTATGCTTTCAATTAATGAGCAATAGTAGAGAGCGTCTTGCCTGTAGAAATCGCAGTCAGCTTTTTTGAGAAATTAGCCAAAAATACTGCTCAAATCGAGAATAAATCCAGGCAAAACATTTTCCCCTGATAGAGTTTGGGGATTCTGCAAAACTTCCACCTGCTCATTAATTCTATATATCTCAACTGTTTTTGCCGACGGTTCGATTAACCAACCAAGCCGAACACCATTATCCAAATACTCCCGCATTTTAGCCTGCAAATCTTGATATCGCTGATTCTTTAAATCACTGGGACTAACAAGCTCAATCGCGAAATCAGGAACGAGTGGCGGAAAACCCTGTTGCTCTTTTAAAGTTAGAGAATTCCATTTATCGAGCCGAATCCAACTGACATCTGGGCTTCTTCTCGCACCGTCGGGTAAAACAAAAATAGTAGAAGAATCGAACGCCTCTCCCAATTTAGTCTGACGATTCCAGATGCCCAAATCAATATATAAATTGAAATTTTTTTTTCCAGCCTCGCCACCGGTCGGGCTCATAGTAATTAATTCTCCATCTTTGGTTAACTCCATTCGCGCTATTTGTTCGGCGTATGCTAATTGCTCGAACTGTTCTGGAGTTACCTTGAATCCCTTTGGTATGGAGATCGCTTCCATTATTTTTATTCCAATCTTTTTTATTTATTTATTATAAATTTGCCAGATTCTACCCTCAAAATAGATGTAGCTTAATCATCACATCTTAGTTCTCACTGTAAAAGTATAGTCGCCACCTGCTTCCAATTGATGATCATAGCGTTCTAGAAAACGTTCTAGGGGTTCTTGAATCAAAGCTCTACCCAATGAAGGTTGAACAGATAGCTGCCTCTGGCGAAAACGCCATCTAAATTGCCATTCATAATTCGCAGCTTTTACTTCTCCTTCTATTTTGCCCATAGAAATAGACTGTTGAGTAATACGGACATGAGCAACTGTCTCTGGTAGATGTCTAAGGTTCACAGCTTACTAGTCAACAATTATTTAATTGGGATGTACATGTGGCATCAAAAATCTGGTGCGGGAATGGAATGACAATGCGCTGGGTATCAAAGCCCTCC
>JBCCNG010000322.1:0-5567 GCA_039025955.1 Cyanobacteria bacterium P01_C01_bin.72
GTAAGAACTATAGTCTAACGTGTTGTTGCATCACAGATATTACCGTAGATCTTGAAACAGCTGCGGCCTCAGGTACTGGGGGTATTAGCAATATTCAACAGATTATTGCTGGTAGCGGTTCTAACATTATTCAGGGGACAAGTGGTGACGATGTAGTTACCCTTAGTGGTTTAGATACTGGAATAATCAACGATATTAGCTTCCAAGGGTTTGAAACGGTTCTCCCAGGCGCTGGAGATGATCGCTTTGTTGTTAATGGAGGACCATGGGTTAATCTCGATGGTGGTGCCGGGTTTGATACTCTCGACTATGGTGCTAGTAACGTCGGTCTCACTCTCGATCTTGAAAATCAGTCTGCTAATAACGTTGCCGTATTTGCCAATATAGAAGGCTTTTTGGGTAGTAACCATGCAGATACTTTGCAGGGTACCAGTGGCAATGATGCGATCTCAATCACTGGCAACAACACTGGCACCCTAGGAAGCTTTACGTTTTCCGGCATTGAATCCATTAATGCTGGCGCTGGTAATGATGAGGTTGCGATCGCAGCCGCTGGCAGCCTCACCGGTACTCTAGAGGCAGGTACCGGTGTCGATAGACTCGACTATAGTAGTTACATAACAGATGTCACGATAGATCTAGAAAACAACACTGCAACTGCCATAGGCACTCTCTCTAATTTTGAACATATAGTTGGCGGCAGTGGCAATAATGACAGTCTTATTGGCACCATTAATAATGACAACATCACGTTAACGGGCATTGATGCTGGCACCATCAATGCAATTACCTTTAAAGGCGTCGAAAATTTAGATGGTCAAGCTGGCGACGATACATTTACCGTTAATAACGGCGCATCACTTACTGGCACCCTAAGCGGTGGTATGGGCAACGATACAGCCAATTATACACCTTATACCACCGATATTACCGTTGACTTACAGAATGATGCTGCTACCGGCATTAGCAGGTTTGACACCCTAGAATCATTTATTGGTGGTGACGGTAACGATACCTTTATACTTAATGCTGATGATCCCACCAAAGAAATTGATGGTGGTGCTGGCAGCAATACCCTGATTGGTCATGATGTTGTCAGTATTTGGAACTTAACCGCTAGCAACACAGGTAATGGAACAGGCATCGAAAATTTTTCGAATATTCAAAACCTTATAGCAGGTAATCAGTCTGACCAGATTAATATACTTGCCGACAATGCCGGGTTTACTGGCAGGCTAGATGGCGGTGCTGGGTTGCTTAAAATTATAGGCGATGAGATTAATCTAGGCACAGACATAACTGGTGCTGGAGAATTAATTCTTGAACCTCTCTCAACCGACCGAGATATTCAACTAGGTGGTGTTGATAGTCCATCAAAGCTAACTCTCTCTTTAGTAGAGTTGGCAAATATCTCTGCTGACTTTACCGCCATTACCATCGGCAGCGATAAAAACACTGGTATGATTACCTTAGAGGCAGATGTTACCTTACCCGCTCCTGCAAAAATTCTTGCCCCTCAAGGAAACGGGATAATCGATACCCAAGGATTTAACCTGACAGCCCCTGAGCTAACGCTATCAGCAGCTCAGAATATTACAGCTGGTACGCTGATCGCTCCGAGTGGCATTACGCTTAACAGTGGTGGAGCTGTCATTACTCAAGATTTACTTGCCGCTGCCGCCCAGAATGGAGGAAATATTGCCATTGATGCAGGAACAACAATTACCACAGAACAGATTGACACCAGTACAACAGGTATCAAGGCAGGTGATGTTACCCTCAATGCTGCAGATACGATCCAGATTCAAACAATTCGAGCTGAAGGCAATACAGCAGGTGGGAATGTAACTATCTCCACCGAACAATTTCTTCAAGTGACCGATAGGTTTACCAATTTAGATGGGCAGATTGCCAGTATTTCTACAGCTGCGACCAATGGAGCAGGAGATATTACGATTCACCACGGGGGCAATAGTAATATCCCCTTTAAAGTTGGTGATAGCAGCCTTCTAGGCAGTCATAGTGCAATCACTAGCGGCACGTTTCAAATCGAAATAGAAAACTCTTTTCTAAATAGCTATACCCTAGGTAATATCGCTATTTTGACTCAAGATAGTCTACCCTCCTCAATCATTAACCAAAGTTCAATGGTTAATCTGTCTACTGAGTCCACTCTAGTGGCTATTGAGCCTACTTCTGTTATAGACTTTGCTGCTACAGACTTTGCTGTTATAGACTTTGCTGTTATAGACTCCTTGTCACTTGATCATCTCAGGGCTCCGACATTAAACGATAATACAAATTTAAACGAAGTAACTGCTTCAGTGAATATTAATGACTCAAATAGCGCTCTATTTGAGCATTTAGAAAGTTCATTTTCAGAACAGTTTAAGTCTCACCTAAATTTATACGAACGAGTTAGCATTTCCTCTCCAAGCTTAGCCTCAGCCCAAAAAACACTAGGTAATGTTGAGGAATTTATGGATATAAAACCTGGTGTTTTATACATATACTTTTCGCCAGCAGATAAACAGCAAGATGCTTCAAGCGATCTAAACCCTAATGATGAATTAGGGCTCTTATTGCTGACTCATACCGGTCAGACTATTCGTCGAAGAGTCCAGGGAGTTACCCGTAGTCAAGTTATGGCTACAGCCGAGCAGTTTTATGCTGAGGTAACTAATTCTATCTCTGCCCCTTCTCAATATTTACCACCGGCCCAACAGCTTTACAGCTGGTTTATCGCGCCTGTAGAAGATGAGCTTCAGAAACAGGGAGTGCAAAGCTTGGCCATGGCCATGGATACAGGTTTACGTACGCTGCCCGTTGCCGCTCTTCACAACGGGCAGGAATATTTGGTTGAACGCTACAGTCTGGGGGTAATTCCTAGTTTTAGCTTAACGGACTTCAATCCTCAGAATTTTCTCTATGCTCAGCTAGAAAACACCCAATTATTAGCGATGGGGGCCTCTCAATTTCCCTCGCTACAAGTTTTGCCAGCTGTGCCAGAAGAACTTGAGATTGTTACTGATAACTTTCATGAAAGTGAAGTATTTTTGAATGAGAATTTTACCTTAAGTAATTTACAGGCTCAGGTTGCTCGCAACAAGTATGGCATTGTTCATTTAGCTAGCCACGGTGTGTTTAAACCTGGTGAATCACGAAACTCCTATATTCAACTTTGGGATCAGCCACTGCAGCTGAATCAGGTTCATACCCTGGGTTTGCAAGAAGCTAATATTGCCCTGATGGTGCTAAGCGCTTGCAATACGGCCCTAGGAGACCGTGAAGCAGAATATGGTTTTGCTGGACTAGCCGTCAATGCGGGGGTACAAACATCAGTTGCTAGCCTCTGGCCCATTAGCGATGAGGGTACCTTAGGTCTGATGACCTACTTTTATGAGTCTTTACAACGGCAACCTGTACGCGCGCAGGCCTTACAGAAAGCCCAGTTAGCCATGCTACGGGGTAATCTCCAGTTTAGGGGGGGAACTTTGTATGGCCTAAATGAAGAAGCATTAGCGCATTTTCCAGAGCTGGAGTATCACGGACGTTGGAATTTTGAGCATCCGTTCTATTGGTCTACCTATACTCTAGTGGGTAGCCCCTGGTGAGATGGCCTTGCCGTCAGTTTCTGAGAGATGCTTGGTGAATTGGTTGCTAAGTGCTAGAGAGACGAATTGGACAATTCTTATGTATTTCTCAATCTAGCCTGGTGGCGATAAGTTAGCAGCCTCTTAAATAAAAGAGATTCAGAAAAGACTATAGAAACAAACATAATCCAGAAAAACCCATTTCTTAGCATTAAGCTACTTTCTGAAAGATTGCTAGTAATGATAAAAACAAAAAATACCAAGATCCAGTTCTGTTCCCAAGATTGGGTAATGCGGGTTAGAAGTGTGGCTTTGAAGAATGTTTCCCAAAATGTAAAAATGTACATAGTGAGACCGAGAAACCCTAACTCTAGCCACAAATCTAAAAAGCCATTATGGCCATTGGGTGCGTTCCAACGTAGGGCTCGAATAACATAAGCAGATTCACCACTTAATCCATGCCAGAAAGCATTATGGCCATATCCCAACCAAGGTCGCTCTATAATTTTGTCAATAACATAGCTCCAGATATCTGTTCTACCGGTGAATGTCAGATCCTTACCAACTAGACCAAGAGCAGTTGCAAGAATTTCAGGTATCCAGACAGATAAAGAGCACCCTATTGCAATAAAAGCAACTAGCAATAGGATAAATCGCTTTTTAGATAAACAAAAAAAGCGAGTACTTAATGTTAGCGAAATCGCAAGCAAGAAATTAAGTAAGGCGCTGCTTGACGTAGAGAAAATAATAAAAATAAATGAAAGGAAAAATCCTAGCCAATATAAAAAACTGGCTTTGTGAGTCTTTGCTAGCACAAAAAAGAGCATAGATGAAAAAACCATCATTTGCCCAAATAGATTTTTGTGTGTAAAAATCCCTCGCCAAGCACCGCTATGGATGCCACCCATAATTCCATATTTTGGTAATAGCAATATAAACAAAAGGCTTAAACCAATGGTTAAACCAAACGCAACTCCTAAAAGACGCAATTGCTCCTGCAAGGTATATCGACTAGCTAGATATACTCCCATTAAAGATGAGCCAATCATTGAGACGCTGGCGCTCAGAGTATTAGAAGGGGATACAGACCACAGAGCTGAGAGAGGAACTAAGATCAATAATCCTGAAATATATTTATTTTGCAATAAAGTGTAGAGAACTTTCTTCCATCTTAGAAGAATGAAGATAGTTGTTAGCATGTACGTCAAAAGGTATAGTGCATGCGACAGACTGTAGTTCAAAGAATTGTAATCAAAACCATCTCCTTCACTAGCTCCATTTGCCATGATTAAAGGCACTATACTATTGGAATAGAAAAAAAGTGCTAGGACGGTAAACCCATGCTCTAAGCGTTTTAAACCCTCAACTAAAAAATGAGGAAGGTTAGCTGTTTTTTGGGATTGTAAGACAGTTGTCATGGGATGCGCTCATTGGGCTGCAAGAATTGCTTAGATGAGGAATTATGTTTGAGGCGTTAAGACATTGGTAACTAATGTGGTTGATACTCCTAATAATGTTCCAACTAGGACACCTAAAGCGATGACTTGGCTTTTGCTACCCGAAACAGCTACTGTTGGGACAACGGCAGGTTCAATTAGCTGACTGTTGTTGATAGTTTCGTCTTGCTGTACTTGAATATCTTCTAGCCGTCTTAAAAGAGTTTTATAAGTCTCCTGAGTTGTTGATAGCTGCCGTTCTAGCCTTTGTTGTGTCTGGTTTAAGCGAGGTAAATTACTAATTCGTGCCTGATAGCTAGTATTTGCAGACTCTAGAGTTTCTAGCCGTTTTTTTAAACTGCTGTAGTCAAGGGTAGCTCTAATATATTCTTCGATTAAACCAAGCTGAACTGGATCGGAATATAGCATATCGCTAGAAATCTCGATAGGCTCACCTAATACAGTGATGACTTCGCGATCAAGCAGTTGGGTAATTGAGGTTTTCTCGGTAATTAGGCGTTGCATCACAGGACTTTCA
>JBCCNG010000323.1:0-5558 GCA_039025955.1 Cyanobacteria bacterium P01_C01_bin.72
CGCGTAATTGAACCGCTAGGATGCCAAATTTCCACAATGGCAGGATTTTGCGCTGAATAACCGGCTTTGGTTAGCAATTCTTTGGCTTTGGTCGTATTTGCTTCGCCATAAAGCTCTTCAAATGCTGGTTGATAGGAGGCGAAGGCTGTAGGTACAAGGCTATAGATTGCCTCTGCCTGCCCTTTTAAGACCCGTTCATTAATTAAACCACGATTGATGCTGGCGGCGATCGCCTGACGCACTTCTGGCTGATTTAAGGGTTCTTGCTGCTGGTTTAACACCAGATAGTTAACTACCGTTCCCGAACCTTCAATTGTTTGATACTGCTCTTTACTGTCTAGTAAACTAGCTATTTGCTGGGGATCGAGAGACTGGTATGCCACATCCACCGCTCCTGTTTTAAAGCTATTGAAGAGGTTAGCTGAGTTACCGCCGTAAACCTGCATATTGATACCCTCGTTAGCGGCGGATTCTCCCCAATAGTCTTCATTGGCGTTGAGGCTAATGGAATCACTCTTAAACTGTCCCAGCTTATATTTTCCCGTACCCACTAGCTGATTGGGAGTAAATTCTCCTTCGCCCAGTTTGTATACTTGTGGTGATACGGCGCAAGCACCAGGAAAAGCCAGCAAAGTAGTTAGTGCTGCAAATGGCTGTTTGAGGGTGATTTTCAGCTCATAATCTGCCGTCGCCTCGACTGATTTGATTACGTCTCCCAAGAGAAAGGCGGGTTTGCCTCCATTCTCAATAAAACGCCGCAGGGAAAATTCCATCGCTTTGGCATTAAATGCCGTACCATCGTGGAAAGTTACTCCCTCTCGGACGGGAATGGTATAAGTTAGACCATCAGCGCTGATTTCTGGTAGGGCTGTTGCTAGCAACGGCTCAATTTGCGTTGTGCCGAGTTTGTAAGTATAAAGACTTTCTGCCACATTGTAGATAATGTTTAACCCCGCTAGTTCGTAGTTATCGGCGGGATCGAGAGTGCGTGGCTTAAGAGTTGTACCGACGGCAATACGATTACTAGCAACAGGAGTCTCACTAGACTTCTGGGGACTGTTGCAGCCCACGGTCAAGACAAAACACAAAGAAAATAGAATCAGATATTTGCTGATTTTTCTCAGTCGTTGCCCAAGGCAAAAAAATCGATTAATACTCATTATCTAGTAAGATTCAAAAGTCTATCTCGCATGATAATGGGTAATTATGTAAATCGTCCTAAGACTAGATTTAATGAGCAGGAATTAATGAGCCAAAATGTTCTACCAGAAGCAACCGTCGGCGAACTGATTATGTGGCTACTGCGTCGTCGCCAACGTCTCAGGGTTGTGGGAGAATCGATGTTGCCGCTGCTATGCCCTGGAGAGGAAGTTTTGGTAGATATTTACGCCTATAGTAAAGCTTCGCCAAAGATTGGCGATGTGGTAGTTATCACCCATCCAATACAAAAAGGTTTAACTATCGTCAAAAGAATTACCGCTATTAGCGATCGCCAGACTTATTTTGTTGTAGGAGATAACCCAGAAGCAAGCACAGATAGTCGTCACTGGGGAACTGTTAAACTTGCAAGTATTATTGGCAGAGTAACCAGTAAATTTAACTAGTCGACTCTGCCATAATCTTTAACAAATATTTAATTACCCAATTTATCGCTACATCAAGACAGCCAAATATCCTCCGCCTTAAATTAAGCTGCTCTCTTCTATAATGTTTAACATTTAGTTAATACTTAATCTACATCAAAACTATAAAACATCTAACTATTTATTCAGGGCTACTTGGAAAGCATCTTGATTTTCAAAGATCTCAAACGCTTTGTCTAGCTGGGTCAACTCGAACATAATTCTTACGGAAGGAGCAAGGGAACAAAGGCTAAATCTTTGCCCTAAACTTTCTGCCAGACGAAATGCCTTAATCAACGCCATCAATCCCGCACTGTCCATAAATTCCACAGCTTCCATATTAACTAGCAATGCAGAATCTCCAGACGCTTTTACTTCAACTGTTAAGCGATTCAAAAATTCAGCTGCATTGGCGGCGCTAAGAAAACCTTCTGGTCTGAAAGTAGTAAATTGTGTACGTAGTTTTGTGCTGCTCATTTTATTGTTTCTCGTTCTAGATATTACTCAAAAAACTAGTTTTATGTTCCAAGATTAGTCTGTATATTTACGGATATCCACTTCACCTGGCTTACTTTACGCAATCTTGATAAGCAGATAAAGCATCCCTAAATTTTGACATCAAACCCGGTTAATTCTGGATATATGTATACTGAGTTACTTTTTCTATATCCGTGCCATGTATTACAAACTCCATTTCACCCTAATCATGAGAAACACCTACATTTATAATCAATTTACTGATTTTCCATATCAGGGCAATTACTGAACTTTCAGTTTCGACAGATATCGATCAAATCAATAATGATTATTAACGTTAGCCTATTATGATTTAGTTTTGTTTCATAGTTGGTATTAGAATTTACTAAATTCACAACTTATTAGATTATTTGTTTTTATTGTTACTTAAGCTAAAACAAAAAAGTAAAAACTCAGAGAAAACTATGCCTAAATTCCCTGTAATCAAGGAATAGTAATCAGAATCGAGTTTGGCAATATTTAAAACTTATCTTGATGAGCTTGCCAAACTAATTGCATGAACTTATTTAGGCACTTTTGACCTGATTTTTTGACTGAAGAATAATGGCTAATATCTTTTAGATGTGGTATCAGATTAATGATTTCTGTATCGAGTGCAGGACGAAACAAGCTTGCGGGCCATAATAGATCTGCACCAGACCGTAAATCTATCACGACATTTTCATCACTACTGCTACTATTTATACTCTCTGGGAATGTTCCTGATTTGGAGGGGGTAAAAATATCTGAATCTACTGATGCGGATATCACTAGACAAAGAGGTCGTAGCCAACATAGCTGGCGCTGAGGAATTAGCTGGATTAGTTCCCCATAAAGACAATTGCCTTCGTAGTCCAGACAGAGAATTTGTTTGGCTTTATGAGGTAAATTGACTGATTCCCATGGTATCTCATTCATAGTTATCTATGGAAAGTTATAAAACCATCTAAACACACAAAAACAGGAATTTCATCCAGCTAAAATCGCTAGATTAGAGCAATTAGGGCTAATAACCTCATAGATGTTCCTCAATCTAAAATTTAGCTGGAAGCTGTTGACAACCAGAGTTTTTATTAACTAGTTGGCAACTCAATTTAAGCTGTATAGTTGGCTTCTTTTTTAGCTGATATAGCCAGATTCCTTGAGCTGATTAAAGATTTTATCAACGCTTTCTGATAATTCTTCTAAATCAGTTCGACATTCAACTTCAGGGTTAGTTGGTGGCTCATAGGGATCGTCAATACCCGTAAACTGTTTGATTTTTCCTGCTCTAACCTGTTTATATAGTCCTTTCACGTCTCTTTCTTCACATACTGATATGGGAGCATTTACAAAAACTTCCATGAAACTACCGATACTAGCTCGCATCTCCTCTCTAATTGATCGATAGGGACTAATCACAGGGACTAAAACAATTACTCCATTGCGGGCTAGTAATTTAGCAACAAAGCCGATGCGACGAATGTTAGTATTACGATCTTCTTGAGAAAAACCCAGGTCTTTAGTTAGATGCTCTCTAATCTCATCACCATCCAAAACTTCTAGCTGATATCCTTCAGACTTCAATTTATGAGTTAGGGCATCCGCGATTGTACTTTTCCCTGCGCCACTAAAGCCTGTAAACCAAACTGCCACACCCTGCTGCTTCATAATAGTTTATATTCCTTAATAAGTTTTTATGTCTCAAAGTATTCTACTTGATGAGGGTATAAATAAGTCAAAGTAGTAATCCTTACTATGGATTGAAACCCTCGACGTAAATGTACGTGAATATACCGACTAATTATAGTGGTTACTCATTAACTCGCGTCATGCACAGTATTTCTAGTTGTAGCCTCGGGCTTTTAGCAAGAAGCGAAGCTAATTCTTTAAGTCTCTTTTATCGAAAAGCTTTTAGCCGTTAGCCGTTAGCCGTTAGCTTTTAGCTTTTAGCTTTAGTTTGACTATTAAAAGCGTTACTAAGTATAAGACTCTGACCTCTTAGGTCGTCTTCAATCAAGTAGAGTTTAAGACTGTATTAGCTATTAGCTGAGCGGAGTCATTTATTTGTTAGCTTAAGTTTGGTTAAAAGTTCTAAAATATGGCGGCAGCAATTTCATCTAGCAGAGCCATTACACCTGAACCGACTAAAGAGATAATCGAGAGATTAAAAAAGTCTTTTTTCTGTGCTGCTAACTTTCTAAAGTCTTCTAATTTGTCTGCAAAACTATCGATAATTGCTAGCTCAAGTTCGTCTTTCGGCACCCGATCGCAATTGGCAACTAGAACATCTGGTTTGATTATTTTTAATTCTGCACTTTGATATAAGCCGATAAAAGATAAAATAATACTGGAGATCGCCAAGACATGGGCTAAAATTTTGAACCAAAAATAGGCATCATCAAAAGCAATTTCACTCGTGATAATTACCGTTGGTAATTCATTCAGAAAGAAGCGAATAAAAGTAAAGTTAAAGCCGATTACAATCCCAAGCTGGCTATTCGTATTGTTGATTACACTCTGGATTTCGGCGATCGCTTTTTCCAGGTAATCGTAACTAAGCTCTAGATTATCGAGATAATCTGGGCTGTTGGCAGGAACATTAGGGATGTTTGTCATCAACTTTAAACAGTTTGTAGCCGCTATAATATACGGGAATAATAGCCGATCAGATTATGACTGACAAAAATAATCCGCAGCAGCAGCCAAAGCAGGATCAAGGCGATTCTGAAACCAAAGCCACAAAGTCGCTCCAGGCAGAAGTTAAACAAGTAGATGAAAAGAAAAAGCGGCTCAAGTTTAGAGAAGAAGACATGATTAAAATCAAGTACGATTTTTAGTGATTCATCGTCGATTAAAAAAACTGTTTGGTGTAGGGGCTTAAGAGCATGATCAAAAATACGTTGTCACTTTTCGGCTAGACATTTAGCTCATAACCAATCGTGACAAGTTAAGAAAAAATAGTTTTAGTCAACTACTACTGATAGTTTTATTTGTTTTTAGACGGCACTGAATATGGATTCAAGTTAATCTTTATGGCGATTTGCGAAGCATAGCCGAAGGCATCGCTCGATTCCAGTCTGAATTCCTGAGAATAGCTCAAAAGCTAATGGCTAAAAGCTAAAGACGATTTGACAAACAACACACACTCTTAACTTGTCACTAATGGCTCATGACTGTAATTACTATCCGTGAACAAAGTCAAACTGGAACGAGCTTTGATGTGGTTTTGAGTATTGACGGCAATAACTATAACGTTAAAGTTAGCGATCCTTTTGATGAAAGTCAGGAGCAAGAATTAGAGTGGTATTTTGAATCCTGGTTACGCTATCCCACTTTAGATAATGTCAAGGCAAAGCGGGCTAAGATTAGCGTCAGGGAATATGGCGAGGCGCTATTTAAGCAGGTGTTTCAGGCAGATATTAACGCCTATGCTCATTA
>JBCCNG010000324.1:0-5556 GCA_039025955.1 Cyanobacteria bacterium P01_C01_bin.72
AGTGTCTGAGTCGAGTATTCTCACCTTCAACCCTGGTCATATAAGTTTTACAAACGATTTGGTCTCCGTCGGGAATGAAGCCAGGATAAACTTTCCAACCCTGCGCGTTCTAAAGGATACCGCTCCGCATATACGCGCAGATCGTCGTAAGACGACTGGGACGCATTCACGTCCGCGTCACGTAGAAGTAGCGCTGCCATTTTTCAACGGCTCGCCAAAGTGGCTCAAATGTTTCCGAGCTGCGACCGCCTAAAACCCAACCTATCTCAGAATGCTGACTCCTCCTCACCTTTGTCAACTCTCTACATCTCTTGATAGTTATTGCTTTTGACTTTTTTAATTTATTTTTTGTCAGTCAATCAGATTTCCAATAACTGGTTCTTTGCAAATTGTAAGTTTATTGACGGTTTTTCATGGTCATAAATATTAACTTGATTGAGTATTTAATAATAAGCTATTTCAGCAATACTTAGTAACTTATTTAAACTTAAGATCCTTAAATTCCTTAGTCTATTCAACTTTTTATAAAATAGATATATCCCTAACAATATAGAGTTTATAGTCTAAAATACCGAGCAAGGCAGCTTCTAATGGAGCAAGCTAGATAACTATTATCTCTACTTCGGCAAAAATTATTCAAGCTATTAATCTCGTCACAGGAGAAACAAACAATTTAGCTGAGATCAAGCAAAAACTGTCAAGATTAACCAAAGGTTTGTATCATCTTAACCATTTCATTGAATTGCTTCGTTAGGGTTTGTTCAATGTAAGAATAATAATTACTTTAATCAGCAAAAAATCAGCTTATATACCTTTAGTTAGAGCAGAAGGTTGGTTTGTAATTGTCGTAATTGCTATAGCTTGCATCAATAAATTATGCCCATTGCGTGTTGAGGATTCTTTACATATGAGTAGATTATTTTGGCTAACTTTGAAAATTGCGCCTGTTGCCTTTGTCGCCTCGTTATTTGCGGTTGACGGTGCTGCTGCTGAGTCGCTTTCTCCCGAACAAGGAGATGTAGGTCAAACTATTGAGCGAATCAACAACTACCGTCGTACGGTACAAAGTAATCCCCTGTTTCAAGTAACTAACGTTAACCAGCTAAGAGATGTTTCGCCTACAGATTGGGCTTATGAAGCTCTCAGAAGCTTAGTTGATCGTTATGGATGTATTTCAGGTTTCCCTAATCAAACTTACCGTGGTAATCAGCCACTTTCTCGCTACGAATTTGCGGCAGGTTTGAACTCTTGTTTAAATCAAATTGAACGTTTGATCGCTTCTCAAGAATCTATTGGTCAAGACGATCTAGATACTGTAAATCGCCTCACCCAAGAATTTGAAGCCGAGTTGGCTACTGTTGGTGGTAAAGTTGAGGAGCTGGAAAGCCGTGCTGCAGTGTTAGAAGACAACCAGTTCTCGACAACTACCAAACTTTCAGGTACAGCTATCTTTGCCATAGCCGATACCTTTGGCGATATCAATGGTGATGACGATCCTACCCAAACTACCTTTAGCAATCGTCTGCGTTTAAACTTTGATAGTAGTTTCACAGGAAGAGATCGTTTACGTGCCAGGCTAGAAGCGGGTAATGTTCCTACGTTTGATGAAGCAGTTGAAGACGGCGGTATTGGTATTGACTCAGCTCGTCTCGGCTTCGATGCTAGCAATGACAATACTGTTGAGATAAACGATCTCATCTATCGGACTCGCCTGTTCGATGATCGGGTAACTCTTTATGCTGGTACAGAAGGGTTGGATATCAACAATATCTTTGACGAACAAAATCCCATTCTTGACTCCAGTGATACTGGCGCTTTGTCTCGTTTCACTCGTCGTAATCCCTTAATATTCCGTGGCGGTAGTGAAGGTTCTGGTATTGGCGGTAGCGTTAAATTTCTTGACGACAGAATTACCGTTACTGGTTTATATGTGACCGAAGACGGCGGCGATGACGATGGAAGTGGATGTCCTAATATAGGAGAAGGTATCTTCAATGGTTCCTTCAATGCTGGGGCTCAGATTGAATTTGAGCCAAATGATAATCTTGCTTTCAGTGTTGTTTATCTTCGCACTTTTCAAACTGAAGAGGATGTCGATCTAACTGGTGATACTGGTACCGATTTGGCTGAGGAACCCTTTGGCGATATTGATACCTCGGCTGATCAGGTTGGTCTTACTGCAACTGCTGGTATTGGCAGATTCAATTTTGCACTCAACGGTGCAGTTTCTTTTGCAAATGCTCAAGATGGCAGTGATGATAGCGCTTTGCTCTATACTGCTTCTGGTAGCGTATCTTATCTGGATTTAATCAGAGAGGGTTCAGCTCTTTCTATAGCTGGCGGCGTGGTGCCGACAGTGGTAGAAAACGATAACGTTATCGGAGAAGACGATGAGACTCCTTTCATAATTGAAGCGCTATATAAGTTTCCTGTTAATGATTTCATTACAGTCACACCTGGAGCTTTTCTGCTAATCAATCCAGATGGAGACGGTGACGCTGATGAGGTGTTTGTGAGCGTTGTGAGAACCACTTTTAAGTTCTAGTCTTAAAATTAGCTTTTTGCCAGCTACATAAAATGTTTAGTGTCGCTCACTCAGTTATGCTGCACTACAGGTTGTTTTTGTGGTGCGAAGCCGTTATGGCTGGCAGATTATTTCTCAACAGATAACGAAGCTATAAACAGCGTTGCGCATTCACCAACATCAAATGTCTGAGTTAAATAGTTAAACATGTGACAGGTTTGCCGAATTTACTATCTTTTTCGGTTTCTAGCTGAAGTTAATTAACCAGATTTCTTCTTGACTAGCTTTTTAACTACTTTCCCCCCTAATATATGGTCTTCTTATGAGGGATAGCGGACAACTGTGGCTGTGACCAAACGAAGCCTAGCTCTAGCGAATTTCGATTTGACGATAACGAGCCTGTAGCAATAAATAAACCGAGTAGCAAACCAGACCCAATGCCATCAAAGCCAACAATGCCTTGCCATAGGGCTGCTGTGTCAGAGTGAACAAAGCTCCGTCTAGTCCTTTTACCTTCTGAGGATTGTATTGATGAGCCGCTTGGAGAACAAAAAAACCAATCATAATAAAGACGACTCCCCTAGCAGCAATTCCCAGGCGGCTAATGTTTACTAGCCACTTTTCGCGATCTCGATCTAGTTCGCTCAGATTTAGTTTCTTGCGAAATTTGGTTTTGTAGGCGCGATAGAGTCGACAGAAGCCAATCCCAACTGTTACCGCCGCAGCCAAGCCCACCAGCCAGCGTCCGAAAGGCTGTTGCAATACAATAGCTGTCCAGTCCTGCTTGGAGCTATTGCCACCGCCACCACTGCTGCTCGAACCAAAAGCTAATAGCAAGGTTTCGAGTTCGTCTAATTCACCTACCTCTGGTACAACTTCGAGGTCATAAGCATTTGGAAGTAAATCCCCAACTTGTTTGACCCAATTGATAATGGTTGTATGGTGAACTCCTGTAACTCTTTCTATGCCCCGAAAACCCATGCCATTATAGATGATGTTTGATATCTACCTACTACTTAAGCGAAGCGGTACTAGCTAACTTGAACTAAGCTAATTCACACCAGACGTATTTAATTACACCCATTTACTTCGGTCTGGAGTGGCGATAAATTTAGCTCATCAAAATCGGCGAAAAACTCTAACAGACGGGCTGCAATCAGACTAACTCCCTGAGCAACATTTGATTCAATGTTTAAGGGAATAACAGGGTCATGGAGAGACAGACGTAATAAAAACCAGCCGTCTTCTGTCGGCGAGTTACAGGATATTCTGACTCCCTCGTAATTATTTGCTACAACTGTCCAGTCACTCTGAGACTGCGCAAACGTCTCCAGTTGAGCAATTACATTGTTGCCATAGGTTTTAAAATCATCTGCCTTAATTTTTAGTCTAAATTCCTCGCTTTCGACTGGCTCTTTCAATGCGGCGATCGCTTCATTTAGATTTTTGCCCTGCTGTTTGGCTTTGGCTAATTCGACAAGTAGTTTAGTGGCTAAATATGCTCCATCATCCAGGAAGTAATTTTCTTGCATTGCTCCGTGTCCAGAGGTTTCCATCGCCAGCCAAGATTCTGTCCCAGACTTGTTTAAGCGAATAGCTTCGTCGATCACATTTTTGTAGCCTCGCTTAAAACGATGGTGCTTACCGCCCAAATGTTCGATAAACTGAGTCAAACCATCTGAGGTGATCGAGTCGGTAACAATGGTGGAACCTGGATGCTGCTGCAAAACAATCGCGCTCATTAAAGCGATCATGCGATTACGGTTTAGTTCATTACCCTGACTATCTACCGCCGCAGCGCGATCGACGTCGGTATCAAAAATAATCCCCAAGTCTGCCTGATGGTCAACTACAGCTTGACAAATTGATGCCATTGCCTGCTCATTTTCAGGGTTGGGAATATGATTGGGAAACATACCGTCAGGCTCAAGAAACTGGCTACCTGTAGTATCTGCCCCCAAAGGCTTTAATACTTGATCGGCATAAAAACCCCCTGCACCATTACCCGCATCGACAATGATCTTTAAACCAGTTAATGGCTGCTGGTAGTGAGTGGGATGATTAACTTCTCGACGTACAGTATCCGCTAGTTGTGCGGCATAAATTGAGATAAAGTCGCGTTGAGTTATTTCCCCTGGGCTTGCACCAGTAACTAAATCTCCTGCTGCGGCAAAATCTAAAATTGCCTTAATGTCAGGTTTACCTAAACCACCTTGAGGCGTAAAAAACTTCATGCCGTTGCGGTTAAACGGTAAATGACTGGCGGTGAGCATAATTGCCCCGTCACAGCTAAATCCATCCGTTACCGTACTCATAAACATGGCGGGAGTAGAGGCAAGATTAAAATTATAGACTTCGCAACCAGCGATCGCAATTCCTGCCATTACCGCCTGACTTAATTCTGCTCCCGAAAGACGACTATCTCGCCCAATACCAATAGTTAACTCAGAGGCGGGTTTGCCGCTTTGCTGAATGAGCCACTGAACAAAAGCATTACCTAAAGTTTGTACCACTTCAGGAGTTAGATTTACCGCTTCATCGGGAACACCTTCCAGGGCAACACCACGAATGTCCGAACCGTTTTGGAGCTTTTGCCAGTCGAGTAAATTAATCGTTTGCATAGTCAAGAGCAAATATATAAGTAGGTCAACCTAATTAAACGCAAAATACAAATCCCTACTTCTCTATTCCCCTACTCCCCTATGTTCAGTTATCGGTTTGATGTTTAATCAAGTGGAGCTACTTAGTGGGTATCTGAATCAGTGCAGGAATTTATGCGCCAACACCATATATTAATAGATATAAATCCTGAAAAATTTAGCTTGAAATTAAAAAATAATTATGCCTTTAATTAAAGTTCAGTCTTCTATCCCCCAGCCCGAAAAATCAACCGTCGAGAAGCTGTTAACTAGCCTGTCAGCTAATTTAGCCCAACATCTAGGTAAACCCGAATCCTATGTCATGACCGCTTTTGAAGGAGATGTGCCGATGACTTTTGGCGGGACAGTTGCTCCAGCTTGTTATGTAGAGAT
>JBCCNG010000325.1:0-5537 GCA_039025955.1 Cyanobacteria bacterium P01_C01_bin.72
ACCGATAAAGACCGTCCAGGGTGCTTGCGACTCGGCGCTCATGAGCAAGGTAACTAGCT
This sequence comes from Cyanobacteria bacterium P01_C01_bin.72, assembly GCA_039025955.1. Lineage (GTDB taxonomy): Bacteria > Cyanobacteriota > Cyanobacteriia > Cyanobacteriales > Xenococcaceae > Waterburya. The sequence goes on from JBCCNG010000325.1 coordinate 60, forward strand.
GAGTTTTATCCCCCATCTCGGCTAAAAAAATAGTGATAAAGGTAGAGCTGAAGACTAGCCAGAAGTTGTTTTGCTGCTTGCCCGATAGCTTTGAAGATGCTTCTGATAGTTGGTCTTCATCGGAGGATAAACGCTCGCCTGTTTTCATTGATTTATTGGATTCTCCTTAAACGCTAGATTTGCTAGCTTAACTGATTATTAAGTAACTTAACTTTCTACTATTGTCGCAAAATTTTATTCTAATCTCCAACACCCTCTAAACAAAAAGGGACGCGATAAACTGAACCATAGAAATGTCCATTGTTCATAGACTCCTATGCCTTTTTTCCGTTCTGACGACAAGCTAGCCGCCACTGCAATTCAGATTTTAGAAACTGCTAGAGCTAAATTTCCTACTTTGACTAGGGATAAGATTGCTCTTACCTGGATTGTGTATGAAGAACCTGTAATTGTAAATACGGGAGGCGCTTTGTCTCCTGAAGAGTTTTGGAAATATAAGGTTAAGGGTTTTAGCTATCGTGGAGTTGAACGAATTTATCCCGCTAGCATCGTCAAGCTATTTTATCTGGTGGCGATCCAGGAATGGCTACAGGGTGGAATGGTGGCAGAATCTCTGGAACTTAATCGCGCTATTCGCGATGCGATTGTGGAGTCGAGTAATGATGCTACAAGCTTGTTAGTCGATGTTTTAACTGGTACAACTAGTGGTCCTGAGTTACCCGCCAATCCCTTTGAGACTTGGCAAAAGCAACGTAATATTGTCAATCGCTATTTTCAATCTTTGGGTTGGTCGGAATTGGAGAGTATCAACGTTAATCAAAAAACCTGGTGTGACGGCGCTTACGGGCGGGAAAGAGCTTTCCTGGGGGAGCTAATGGAAAACCGCAATATGCTAACTACCGATGCCGTCGCCAGACTCCTCCACAGCATTATTGGTGGCGTGGCAGTTTCTGCCGAGCGATCGCAAAATATGATGCAGCTACTCAAGCGTAGTCTTGAGCCTAGTGAATTTATTGATTGTGATGGTGAAAATCAGATTACAGGATTTATCGGTGAATCACTGCCCCCTAACGCTCGCCTCTGGTCGAAAGCTGGCTGGATGAGCAGAGTCCGTCATGATGCGGCATATATAGAGATTACTGGTGTTTCGCCTTATTTGCTGACTATTTTCACTGAAGGTAAAGAAAATGCTCAAAATAAGTCTATTCTGCCGTTTATTTCCCAAATGATTGTCGCCTCAATGCAAGAGATGGATTAACTCTGGGGCTTGAGAGCGGCATGGCAGTTACATTTCTTAATTCTTTATAATTGCTTAAGGCTTCATACTGAAAAGCATAAGTAGCAGGATTGGCGACAGATAAAGTTTTCTGTCGTTAAGATTTTGCAGCCAAAGATTTTGATCTCGCTAATTAGGTGACGACGATCGCACCTAGATACTCATTACCAAGATTAGATGAAGGAAGTAAAGAAGTCGGTTAAAAACCCATGAAGTCTCAACCTTGGTTAACTATTGCAGGAATCGCCATTAGCAGCTTGTTGATTGATACACCTCAGTCACTTGCCAAGGTTATACCCAGTGTGGATAGCGCTGCTTCAAATATCGAGATCGAGCAGGTTTATGCCTATAATTTACCCTCGGAATTATCAGTAGAGTTACAGAAACAGGAACAAAATATTTCCTGTCGCCGTTCTGAGGTCAACTCTCAGTTGACGCACTTTCAAATCTGGATCAATCGCGGTATTGCTCTACAGCAGCAAAAACAATATCGAGAATCATTATTTTGTCTCGATCGCGCCCTCGCTTCTGAGTCAGAATCAGAACAGGCTTGGTATCGTCGCGGCATTGCCTTAAGTCATCTCAAACAATATTCCCAGGCGGCTTTTGCTTATCAGCAGGCGATCAAAATTAATCCCGATGAGCATACATCCTGGTATAACCAGGGAAATGCCTACAAACATCTTGAAAAGTACGAGCAGGCGATCGCAGCTTATCAACAGGCGATCGCCCTAAAACCAGACTTTCATGTGGCATACTATCAACTCGGCAAAGTTTCAGCCAGAATTGGTCACGATGAACAGGCGATCGAGGCATATCAAGAAGCAGCAGACATCAATCCTGACTACTTTCAGGCATGGTATAGCCTAGGAAGTCTACTACACCGCTCAAAGCGTTATGAAGAGGCGATCTCCGTCTACCAAAAAACCCTAGAGGTTGTGCCAGACCAACATCAAGCATGGTATAACCTGGGCAATATCTATTTACAGCAGAAAAACTATGCACAGGCGATCGCTGCCTATGAAGCCGCAATTGAGTTGAAGCCCGACTATGATCTGGCATGGAACAACCAGGGAGTCGCTTTTGAAGCCCTCAAGCAAAACAGCGCCGCCCTCAAGTCTTATACCCAAGCTTTGCAGGTTAACCCCAACTACACCAAGGCAATGACCAATCGTCGTCGTCTACTGCTGCTAATTAGTGAATCACCTCACTTCACTAGCTGGCAAGGTCAGACAAGACAACCTCACCAATAATGGTTTTGGGCGTTGCTGATTTGAAGTATGAAACTCAACAGTAATCTGCTCTTAGAGCATTTCTCAAAAGTGACGAGAGTTATGAAGTGGGGAAGTGGAGGAGTTGGGGGGCGGAGGAGCAGAGGAGTTTGAGAGTTTTTAATTAATAAAAAATAATCTGCCATCTATATGGCTAGTTTCGAGAATTGGTATTAGCTATCAGCCAACTGTGACAAATCAAGAAAACTTTGAATCTGTTTAATTTCTTGGCTAAAATATCAAGTCTATTTAAACAGAATTAGAGTGTAAATACAGAGAATTTATTCTCATTATCTAGAGAATAAAATAACATCAGTAATTCTACTGTTAAACATCATCACGAATCGCTAAAACAATATTTACTCTTTATAAGAATTATCTATTTTTTCACTGAATCTTCAGCAATTATCACTGTTAAAACTGCTAATCTATAGCTTGTAAACATTAATAATACTTTTGATTGTTACTATATTTTGTTGGCAACACATATATATAAGTAACAAGTTATAACATGAGAACAGTAGATTAAAATGAACGGAATAGATACAGGAGTAGAATTTAATTTTAGCTTTGCTCCAGAAACAACAGACGCACAAATAGTAGGATTTGAATTAGCAGGCGAAATTTGGTCGCAGTATTTAGTAGACACTTTTAATGGTGAAAATCTAGATATTAATATTCATGTCGAGATGGGAGATGATTTGCTACCTGATGAAATAATCGGTGCTTCTTTTCCCACTATCGAAAAGACTGATTATCATACAGTCCGTGACGCTTTGCTGAATGATGTTACTTCTAGTGTTGATGAGACGGTAGCAGGCTATCTGCAAGATCATCTCGGCGATCCCTACTCGATTGATATTTTAGTTGATGGCGATGTTATCAATGATAATTTTGATATGCACACAACCAGTGCTAACCTCAAAGCATTAGGTATCAAAGCAGGAAATAGCTCAGAACTCGATGGCTATATAGTAATGAATAGTCTCGACGATAGTTCTTTTGATTGGGACTATACCTATTTAGATGGACCAGAAGCTGGTGAACTCGATTTTCTCAGTACAGCGCTCCATGAAATTGGTCATACTCTGGGCTTTATTAGCGGTATTGACTATTCTGGAGAACAAGTAACTAACTGGTATAACGCTCTGATTAACTCTAGTAATTGGGCATTAGAAACAGCAGCCCGATATGGTGTTGATGCTAATACTGCTTCAGTTACCGAAACGAGCATTATGGACTTGTTCCGCGTTTCCTTAGCAAGTCAAAATTTGGGTGTCATTAGTTTAACTGAGGGAGAAGCCGCCACTTTTTCCATAGATGGAGCAATTTCCGACTTGGCGATGTCTACTGGTACAGACTACCAAGGAAGCCACTGGATTGAAAGTAATGGAAGAGAGGGGGCAGGTGTAATGGTTCCTACTTTAGGTTTAGGAGAAAGATGGTCGATCTCAGCCAACGATCTTAAGGTAATGGATGCTATTGGTTGGGATGTCAATTATGACGCAGAAATCGATTTAGAAGCTTTGCAAGATGTTGCTCAGTCTCAAGTAGAATCAGCCTGGATAGAACAAAGGTTTGATGCTGTAGACTTGATTTTAAATACGGAGGCTTACAACTGGAGTCGTAGAAGTAGCAGTGCTAGTGGCGCTAGTAGTGCTTCAGGTAGTGGTTTTTGGTGGAGTCGCAGAAGTAGTAGTGCTAGTGGTGCTAGTAGTGCTTCAGGTAGTGGTTTTTGGCAAGTGGGCTATTGGTCTACTTACGAATCGGTAACAGGAGAAGTTATTACGGTGAGAGCTACTTCTGAGGAACGTGATTCTAGTCATTTTCCAGAATGGGTTGAATGGTGGAGAGAACATCCTTCAGGTGACAGCTCTTGGGGTGATAGCTCTCGGGGAGGTGGTTCTTGGGGAGGTGGCTCTCGGAGTGACAGCTCTTGGGGTGATAGCTCTTGGAGTAATGGCTCTCGGGGAGGTAGCTCTCGGGGTGATAGCTCTTGGGGAGGTAGATCTTGGAGTAATGGCTCTTGGGGTAATTGAACTTAGGGTGATGGTTTTTGAAATAGTGACAGCGATGATGATTAAATTTGCTACCTAAATTTTCTGACGGGCTTTCTTGATTTTATCGATACTTGTACTCTAACTGTAAGCAAGGTGGGCAATGCCCACCCCACAATTCATGTTCTAATATGAAATACTTAAATGTTTGCTACAAATAGTCACTTTAGATCTCACTGCTTATATTTAGCTAAAGCCTTTATATCTCTTGTTTTACACAATTTATACATATCATTCTTTTTTAGATTTCATATAATTTTTCAACCTGTTAGTTAAAGTTATTTTTGGGGAACTCTACAAATAGATCCAAACTCAAATAGAAATAGTCTTAACAGCTTTTAATTACTCGATTATTAGGATTAGCAAGTAAGTTAAATTTGTTACCTTTTAAATGTATTTTTAATTACATTAATCGAATTTTTAAAAATTAGCAGCCTTAAAGATTAGTTGATTCTAGAGAGATTATCTATAAGTGAATAGCAATGTTTAAGCTAATATCCCCATCTAACAATAAGTTTTGGCAACTTTTAATCTCCAGAAAAACTTTTTCTCTTCCTTTGTTATCTATTGCCTCTCTCCTTTTAATAGATAGGGACGCCAAGATATTAGCTCAAACACAAATAGTTCCAGACAATACATTGCCTAGCAATTCCGTGGTTATTCCTGATGGCAATCTGAGAGAGATTAATGGAGGCACGACGATAGGTAATAACCTATTTCACAGTTTCCAACAGTTTTCTTTATCTACTGGTGATACCGCCTGGTTCGATAATACTCTGAATATAGAAAATATCATCGGTCGCGTTACGGGCAACTCTATTTCCAATATAGATGGCTTAATTCGCGCTAATGGTACGGCTAATTTATTTTTGAT
>JBCCNG010000326.1:0-5536 GCA_039025955.1 Cyanobacteria bacterium P01_C01_bin.72
ATACTTTAGAGCGAGCTTCTAAAACTGGTTGCTATGGTTATCTAATTAAGCCTTATAAAGAACAAGAATTGCAGGCTACGGTCAAGATAACTTTGAGTAAACATCTAGAGCAATCGTCAATTCAAAATGCTTTACAATCGACGATTAAAGAATATTCTCTGCAATATAACGATATTTATAAAGATAGCGTTACTGGTTTACCAAATAAGCTATTTATGAGAGATTTATTTGCTTATTTGTTATCGTTGATTGACCAGCCAGAGCAAGAAGAAAATCGATCAAAACTTGAGTTGATTGGTGTCTTTAATATTAGCCTGGATCGATTTGAAAGAACTAGCTCCTATCTTGATAAACGACAGCATGATACCTTGCTCAAAGAAATTGCTAAACGCCTAACAGACTGTATCTATGACTTTAATACCCATGGCTCAACTGTATACATTAAGCCCGATAATTTTGTGATTCTACTAGCGATAGAGAAGCAGTCCGCAGCCAAGGAGTATGGACAAAATCTGCTTGATGTTTTGATCCAAAAATTTACGATTGATGGTCGCGAAATTTTTCTTTCTCCCAATATTGGTATTGCCTTTTGTCCGAGCGACAGTGAAGATATTGAGGAACTGTTGGAGCAGGGAAGCAAGGCGAGCAAACATGCCAAAGCTCAGGGAGGAAAACGGTGTCAGACATTTACTCTTGCCTTCGATATTAGTCAGTACCGTCGGTCAAATAATTTAGAGTTAGAGTCAGAACTACACTATGCCTTGGAAAGACGACAATTAGAAATATTTTATCAGCCCAAACTTGAGCTTCAGTCGAACCAAATTGTGGGAGCTGAGGCGCTGATACGCTGGAATCATCCCAAGATGGGCAGAATTGAAGCGGATAAATTTATCCCTCTAGCTGAGGATATCGGTTTGATTAGACCGATTGGCGAATGGGTTCTCAGAAATGCTTGTCGGCAGCTAAGAATCTGGCATGATGCAGGATTTGCCAACTTAAAAATGGGGGTGAATTTATCTAGTTCTCAATTTAGACAGCTAGATTTATTTCACAAAATAACTCAGATTTTATTTGATATGTCTCTGGATGCTCAATATTTGGAGCTGGAACTGACGGAAACTATTTTAGTTGAGAATATTAAAGCGAATGTTCAACGATTGAGCCTATTAAAAAAACTAGGAATTAGCATTGCTTTAGACGACTTTGGAACTGGATATTCTTCCTTGGGTTATTTGCAGCAATTTCCCTTCGATGTATTAAAGATAGATCGCTGTTTTATTCGCAATACTGATAGTAATGAGATCAATGCCGTAATTACTCAGGGAATAATTGATATGGCACATCAGTTGGGTCTAAAAGTTGTTGCTGAGGGTGTAGAAACCAAGGCAGAATTCAACTTTATTAAACAGGCTAAATGTGATGCATTCCAGGGACATTTATTTAGTCGTCCCCTATCAGCAAGAGAATTTCAGCAGCTAGCAACAAAGCAATTGACAATTGCCAAGAACACTAAATTGTCTTAATTAGCAGCAGATTATTTTAAACCAAGATTTTTTGATTAATAATGAATCTTATTCAGGACTACCAATTAGTCAATTTAATATATACTAATGCTCAATGTCAAATTATTAGGGTTGTTTTCTCTGGAGAAAAAACTCCAGTTCTAATTAAAAAGATTAATTCCAAATCACCGAAAATTGAAGTTACAAGAACTCTAGCACATGAGTATCGGCTATTTAAAAAGTTTACGAATCAGACTATTATCAAAGCCCACCGGCTGGAAAATCACAAACGAGAATATGTTTTGGTCTTAGAAGATTTTGCCGGCGAAAATTTGCGGCAATTTTGGCAGTCTCGTCCGAGAAAGTTTGCCGATTTTTTGACTATTGGGGTTCAGCTTGCGATCGCCTTGGAAGCAATGCACAATCAGGGCATTATTCATCAAAATATACAGCCCGACTGTATATTAATCGATCCTCGCAGTTTAGAGCTGAAAATCGTCGATTTTTCTCTGGCAACGGCAAAATCTGTCGCTGTCACCAAACTTTTGCCTGGTTTAAATCTAGCTTATATTGCGCCCGAACAGACGGGACGCATGAATATTCCCCTCGATTATCGTACTGATTTTTATTCGACGGGAATTATTTTCTATCAGATGTTGACGGGTTCTGTCCCCTACCAAACTCAGAAATCTCTAGAACTAATTCATTGTCATCTAGCTCAGATTCCTCCTGCACCTAACTATCTCGACGAAGATATTCCCGAGATATTATCCTCAATTGTGATGAAGTTGCTGGCAAAAAATCCAGGTGATAGATATCAAAGTGCTTCTGCTCTCAAAGCCGATTTACAAAGATGTCAGGGACAATATAACGAGCAGCAATCAATTGAGTTATTTGAATTAGGAACGCTAGATCACCGTAGTCAATTCAAACTAGCAACTAAGCTCTATGGGAGGGCTACCGCCTTAGAAGCGATCGCCGAATCCTTAGCCAGAATTGGTTCGGAAACAGGAGAAATGCTGCTGCTGATGGGGGATTCGGGAATTGGAAAAACTGTTTTAGTCAATCAAGTAATTTCTTCTATCATTGGCACTAGGGGTTACTTTATTACAGGCAAGTTTGAATCCTTTACCAAAGACATACCCTATAAAGCCATTACGGAAGCACTTCGCGAATTAATTCAACACTTATTGACGGAAACCCCAGAAAATCGTCAGTTTTGGCAGCAAAAGATTCAGCAGACAATTGGCAGCAACGGTAAGGTAATTACCAATATTTTGCCAGAGTTAGAACTTATTATTGGTTCTCAGCCAGAATTACCGACACTCCAGTTAAAAGAGCAAGAGAACCTATTTAATACTGTCTTTGTCAAATTCTTAAAAATTTTTGCTCAACCCAAATTACCGCTGATCTTATTTCTCGACAATTTACAGTGGGCTGATTCTAGTTCTTTGAGCCTCATCGAACTATTGCTGAATGAATGTAAGGGTCACGATTTATTGATCGTCGCCGCCTGTCGCAATCAAAATTTGAGTCCCAGCGATCCCCTGTGGCAGGCTATAGAAAATATGGCTCAAACTGTTCGACTCAATCAGATTAACCTGTCTCCTCTAACCATCAATGAAATAAATTCTTTACTGATCGATAGTCTAGAGTGTGATTCAGAGCAATCATTTCCCCTGGCTCAATTACTGTGGCAACGTTCTCATGGCAATCCCTTTTTTGTCCATCTGCTACTACAGTCATTTAACCAGACAGAACTACTCAAATTCGACTTTGCAACCCTAAGCTGGCAATGGTCAATCGAAGAGCTGCGCAACACCTCTATCGCTAACTATAATATTTTGGAGCTAGTCTGTCGCAATTTAAACCAACTGCCTCTTGCTTGTTTGCAAATCCTCAAGCTGGCTGCCTGTATTGGTAATTGCTTCAACCTAGACTTACTGACTGATATTTGCCAACAGGCTACAGAACAGCCGATAGAATTCCAGATTGATTTGCTCACTTTTCCTAATCAACATGCGATCGCTCAGGAGTTAGACTATGCTCTCCAGGGAGGAATTATTGTCCCTCAAGAGTCACAGGGAACAGTTGACTATCAGTTTGTCCATGATCACGTACATCAAACGGTTTATTCTTTTTTAGAACCAGAGGAGATAGTCAAACTACACTCGCTGATTGGTAATTTTTATCTGGAGCAAATGTCTCCTCCAAAGATTGCGGAAAAGATATTTGAGATTGTGCGCCATCTAAATCTGGGTCGAACGTCACTCAAGGAGCAATCAGAGATAGACCGTTTAATCGAGTTAAACCTGGCTGCGGGACAAAAAGCCAAGGCGGCTAATGCTCATCAACTAGCGGTTTATTACCTTGATATCGCTCTAGATTTACTGCCATCATCCTACTGGCAAGACAATTATTCCTTAATTCTGGCAGTCTTTCTTCAAGCAAGCGAGGTTCACTATTTACAAGGTAATTTTATTTATGCCGAGCAGCTAATTAATCTTGTCCTAACTCAGGCAGAAACTATTCTAGAGCGGGTTCCAGTTTACAAAACTAAAGTTCATACTAGCATTGCCCAAAATGAAATGCAGCTGGCGATAGACATTGGTCTATATATGTTGAAGCTGTTGAAGATAAATCTGCCCAATAGCTTTACTGAGGTTCAAGAAGATACTCTGTGCTTGGAAGTCAACATTAAGTCTCTGAAAAATTTGCCTATTATGAGCGATCAATCTCAGATTAGGGCAATGGAGATTTTAACGACGATAATTCCCCCTGTTTATATCGTCAAACCAGCACTATTTCCCGTCTTGGTTGCCAAAATGATTGAGCTTTGTTTACAGCACGGTAACTGCCCCCTATCTGCCTATGCTTATGCTCTCTATGGATTATTACTCTGTACTTCAGGAAATATTGAAACGGGATATCATCTCGGCAAACTAGCCCTTGAGCTACAAGAGCAGTTTGATGCCAGAGAAATTAAATCGAAAGTGAGCTTTTTATTTAATAACATGATTCGTCACTGGCGAGAACCAGCTATTTTGACTTTAGATCATTTTTTGGCAGGAATTGAAAGTGGTTTAGAAGTAGGGGATATAGAACATGCTTGTTTTCATGCAACTCGCTATTGCGCTCATCTGTTCTATGTAGGAGAATCTTTATCCACTGCTTGTCAAAAATCGGAAAAACAGATCAAATTTATCAGTGATTTCCTACAAAGTTTCCAGCTCAATTATGCTCAAATGTGGCATCAATTCAATCTAAATCTTCAGGGAAAAGCTGAGGATAAATTTTTATTGATTGGTGACATTTTTGATGAAACTAAATTCTTTGACCTATGGCTAGAGAGCAACAACGCCATGTCATTATTTTCTTTTTATCTGATTAAGCTAATTCTTGCTTATCTCTGGGGCGACTACCAACAGGCAGTTATTTATGGGTCTCAGGGTAAACAATATCTTCAGGCTGCTGTTGGTTTAATGGGCTATGGTGTGTATCATTTTTATTATGCTTTAGCAATGTTGGCTGTATGTTCCCAAGCAGACCAAAGAGCTGAATATTTGCCAGAAGTATTAGCTCTTCAGACCAGAATTTGCCACTGGTCTAATCATACTGCTGACTATCTGCACAAGCGAGAATTAATTGCGGCGGAAATAGCTAAAATTTCGGGTGAACATGAATCAGCAGCAGAACACTACGATCAGGCTATTATTGCTGCTAGCGCAGCTGGATACACCCACGAATTAGCATTAACAGAAGAATTAGCGGGAGAATTTTATCTGTCCAAGGGAAAAACCAAAATAGCTTACTACTACTTAAACGATGCTTATAAAAGCTATCAGCGCTGGGGAGCTTGGGCTAAGGTAAGACAGTTAGAATTGAAACAGCCTCATTTGCTAAATTCAGTTGTCGAGCCAGATTTGACGGAAAATAGCGATCTCTTTGAGATTATAGAGTTGGATAGCGATAAATCTGGTTCTAATTTGGCTAATTTTGACCTTTTTTCGATCATTAAAGCATCACAAGCAATA
>JBCCNG010000327.1:0-5511 GCA_039025955.1 Cyanobacteria bacterium P01_C01_bin.72
CATCAACTTCTGCACTTTCGTACCGTGAGCCGTCGATAGTCGATAATAAAAAACACCTTTAGGCAGATCGGTAAAATCCACACTTACCTCGTTATAGCCTTTGGCAAATTCGCCTTTGATATTTTTTAGCACTTTTCTTTATATGGTAGGATTTGTTAGTAACTTTTTAGTTCCTAAATCCATGGATGCTGGTGGAACTACTTCTTTTCTACAGGCTCTAACTATCAATATATTATTATTAGGTATATTTGGCGTTCAACATAGAGGAATGGCTCGTCAAGGATTCAAAAAAGCTTGGACAAAAATAGTACCCCAAGCCATTGAAAGAAGCACCTATGTTCTATCCACTTGTTTGGCACTAGCTTTACTATTTTGGCAATGGCAACCTCTCGGGTTTAAGCTTTGGGATTTATCAGGAACTATCGCCGAATCTACTCTGTGGTGCTTATCTGGATTGGGCTGGTTAATCATTTTCCTCAGTACTTTTATGATCAATCACTTTGAATTATTCGGCTTGCAACAAGTATTCTTTAATTTCATTGGCAAAGAGTCAGAAGCAATGAAATTTAAAGTTGTTGGATTTTATAAATACGTTCGCCATCCCCTTTACCTAGGATTTATCATTGCGATCTGGTCAACTCCTGTCATGACTTTAACTCACTTCTTCTTTGCCTCCGGTATCTCGGCTTATATCTTAATTGGTATTTTCTTTGAGGAAAAAGATTTAATCTCTCTCTACGGCGATAAATATCGCGAATACAAGCAAAAAGTTGCCATGTTGATTCATGGCTTTTCTAAATAAAAATTACTTTAATCGAATCAAAAGTCCTGAGAAACTTAAATTTAAGTAATTTAAACTTATTCAACACGCTCTATCTAAATAGTTTAAGGTAGGGCGTGGCTGACTGTTAGGTGGATAGAAGTTCAAATCTGCCTCCATCAGATGATGAGGGCGATCGCAAATACTAATTTCCTCGATAGAATTCCAATGCAACCGTTGAAAAAAGCGCACGTTGGGTAATTGAACTGTTGCTAAAAAGCGATCGCACCCCCAAGTGTTAGCAGTAGTTACGGCTTTTTCAATTAATCCCTTGCCGATTTTCCAACCTCTTCGATAATCTGGATGCGTCCCCAGTCTCCCCCCGTACCAAATCTTGGGCTGCACTTCGTAGATCCTGACAACTCCAACAATTTTGTCATCGTTAGTAACTGCAACAATAGGATAAGCAGTTGAGTCATATTCATCGCGATCACTTGTCTCAAAGATAGCTTGTTCTTGGCAAAATATTTTTTGTCTTAGTGAAAAATAAGCTTCTCTATCCCTTGGCGACAAAGCCAGTTTGAATTGATAGTTTTGTTTCATCATTTAGAGACAAGGTATGCCTTGTCCGTACGGTATCTAGTTTATTCAAAAGTAGAAAGTGCCGAACAAGCCCCGCACTTAGCACAGCCAGCTTTAACATCTTGGGAATTCATTCCCGCAGCATTTAATAAATCGCCTACCTGTTGATAGATGGCATACATGAAATCGCTACTGGGGGGTTTGTGGCTACTTAAAGGCGTACCTGTAATGGGAACGAAGGGAACAACAAAAGGATAGACACCAATTTGAATCAGGCGATCGCAAGTACTAACAATTGTTTTTAAACTATCGCCCAAACCAGCCAAAATATAAGTGCTTAGTTGTCCCCAACCGAATACTTTTACAGCTGCTTCAAATGCTTGGAAATAATAATCCAAAGAGACTTTCGCTTTCCCTGGCATAATGCGATCGCGCACTTCTGGTTGAATAACTTCAATGTGCATTCCCAAGCTATCTATTCCCGCATCTTTCATCTTGGCAAACCAAGCAAAATCATTAGGAGGTTCGCACTGTGCTTGGATGGGTAAGTCAACCCTGGCTTTGACTGCTTTGGCACATTTAATTAAATACGCTGCACCCCTGTCGGTGATGTTGGGCGTACCTGTGGTCATAACTAGTTGTTCGATGCCATCTAGCCTAACTGCTGCTTCCGCTACTTCTGCAAGCTGTTCGGGAGTTTTTCTCGCAATGGTTTTGCCCGCTTTTAGGGATTGTTCGATCGCGCAAAATTGACAGGCGGTATTGCGGTTGCTGTAACGAATACAAGTTTGTAAAACCGTAGTGGCTAAAACGTTATGGCTGTGAAGAAGAGCTATTTGATTGTATTGTATGCCCTCGGAGGTTTTAAGGTTATAAAACTTAGGCTGATAAGGAAATTTAATTTCGGCAATGCCTTCGCCAAATTCTTCTAAAACATAAGATTTTCCATGATTAACAGATTGTGGATGGAAGTCGGCGACAGTATAGTTCGACTCGATCGCAATATCAGTATGAACGGGAATAGTTACCGTAGTACCATCAATAATAACTGCCTTGTGATCGGAGGGTCCTGCCCCACCTTTTCTCGATGCTGCGCCAGGATTGCGATCAATTAGTTTTAATCCTTGGGATTGTAATTTAGTAATTAATTTTTGCTTCTCGTCATTAGTCATTTCATTTAACATTTATCATTTAGCATTTATCATTTAGCATTTATCATTGCGAGACAGTGCGGACTCGGCGGTTTCCGTTGACAAAGGCTTTGAGCCGCATGTAGCAACTGTCGAGGGAGACCATTCTTTACTGGTCGGTCGCTTGAGTTGATTCACTCAATTCTCGATCTATGAATTTACCGTTTACAAAGGAAGGATTTTCTGAAATTATGGGGTTGCTTATTGATAATTGTTGCCAAACATTGCGGGCATCTTGGTTTACTTGAAGCTGTAGCAAGTCGGGGCGGGAATAATGACCCACCGAGTCCATCATCCGCTTGCGCTTGGTGATCAGAGAGAAATCTAGATCTGCGATCGCCATACCTTCTCCCTCGGTAATGGGTTCACATAGAGGTACGCCTTCAGGAGAGATGATTGCGGTGTAGCAACCCCCTGTTAATACTCTTTGTAAACCTTCGTTGGGACAGATTTCGGCTATTTGTTCGGGAGTTAGCCAACCAGTGGAATTAACCACAAAACAACCAGCTTCTAAGGCGTGATGTCTGACAGTCACTTCTGTCTGATCGGCAAAGATTTGACCTACCATCGAACCAGGGAATTGGGCGCAATGAATTTGTTCTTGCTGTGCCATTAAGCTATATCTAGCCAGGGGGTTATAGTGTTCCCAACAGGCTAACGCTCCCAATTTCCCCACAGCCGTATCCAATACCTGCAATCCCGATCCATCGCCTTGTCCCCAGACCATACGTTCGTGATAAGTGGGGGTAATCTTACGACGCTTGAGTAGCAAAGTACCATCCGCATCGAAGATTAACTGGGTATTGTATAGCGACCCCCCATCCCTTTCGTTCACTCCTAATACCACCACCATCTCATTGGCTTTAGCTGCTTTGCTGACAGCATCGGTAACGGGACTGGGTACGGTTACTGCTTCCTCGTATAGCCTCATGTGTTCCTTACCCATCAGTACAGGGGGTTGAATAAAAGAGAAGTAAGGATAATAGGGAATAAAGGTTTCGGGAAAAACAATTAACTGCACCCCTTCCTTCGCAGCATCCGCGATCGCTTTTAATACCTTCTCCGTCGTTCCCTCTCGGCTATACAGTACGGGAGAAATCTGCACTGCTGCTGCTTTTACATTTAACATTTATCATTTACCATTTAGCATTCAACATTTGGTATTTGGCATTTATCATTGAGTGCTTAATGTTTATCTGTTAGATGTTTATCAACTGATGTTCGCTGTTCAATGATAAATGTTCAATGTTCAATGAATTACATTGTCCAAGTGTCTAAAATAAACGCCCCTTCCTTACGGTGTAGCAAGACAATATCCAAGACATCTAAAGGATTGATGGGAGTGATGCCAGGAATTAGGGAAGGTTCGCCATGTCCGTATAGCGCTTGCAGTGCAAAGCGACATGCATAGATTTTGCCACCTTCTTCCATGATCTTTACAAGCTGATTATTCATCGCTTGATGTCCTGGGAAGGCTTCATCGCCAATTTTAGGAAAGCCTCGTTGCACTCCCAACGTTACTCCAGGACCATATAATAAAACGGAAGTTTCAAAACCCTTGCGGATTAAACGAGTCGCTTGCAACAGGTTTACCAAACCGATCGAACCTTCAAAAGCTACAGTATGAAAGGTAACGAGGGCTTTCTCTCCTGGTTCGGCTTGAACGTCGGGAAATACTTTTTCTTCGTAATCTACAAAGAAATCACCAGCTTTATGTTGGGGAGTAGTAACTTCAGGCATAATTTTTTAATTGTTAGTAGTTAGTGGTTAGTGGTTAATTGTTAGTTGCCAAGAATAAATCAGAAAGATACAAAAAGATAAAAATTTAGTTGTCAATTGTCCATTATCAATTGTCAATTGAATTAAGATCCGATCGCAGCTTCATTTACAGCTAATAAAGTCCCTGGATAGGCATATTTAGTGTTATTGGCAATGTATTCGGCTAGATACTCGGCATCTCTGGCAATTCCTGAAAATCTCCCCGACCCCCAGGTATATAGCCAAGGCAGACCGAGGAAATATAAGCCATTAACGCTAGTAACACCGCGATCGTGACTGGGGTAGCCTTTGCCGTCGAATACGGGAACATTTATCCAGCTAAAGTCGGTTTTGTAGCCGATACACCAAATTACAGAGGTTATATTAGTTTCTTGGTAGTTTAGTTCTGAAATCTCGGCTTCTGGTTGCCATATCGGACTATAAGGAGATTCCAAAGGAGCATCAATACTATTGCGCTCGATATAGTCATCGATAGTTCGCTTGATACTTTCTGCTACACCATCGGCGCGATCAAGATTGTGTGCCAAGTTGGTCTTAAACTCTAGGTTTTCCCCATTAATGTCCTTGAGAGAACCATATAGTTGCATTCCTTGAGTAGCAAAAGTCCGCAGATCTATTTCTCTACCGCCACCGCGTCCAGTAACATAGTGGTTAGTTTTCTTACGAACGTTTTCTTTGTCAGGATGGTTATCTACCGTTAGGTTGTAATATCCAAGTTTATCCAGCCAGTCTACAACATCCTTATCTCGATATCTACGGGGCGATCGCGGTGCGCCTCCCACGCAGAGATGTACTTTTCTTCCCCCTAGATGCAAGTCTTCTGCTATCTGACAGCCAGACTGTCCGCTACCCACTACCAATACGCCCCCAGGGGGTAAAGCCTCGGAGTTTTTATAGTCAGCAGAATGAATTTGAACTATATTACTAGCAAATTTCTCTGCCATCCTGGGAATTTTTGCCCGATGATAGCTACCAGTCGCAATAACGACCCGATCCGCTGTGAGACTACCAAGAGAAGTATCCAACTCAAATAAGCTCCTAGTTGGTTTTTTACTGACGGAAAATACTTCCACACCTTCTTTAATAGGAGGATTAAAAGACTGCGCGTAATCTTTGACATATGCAACGATCGCATCTCGTCCCATAAAGCCTTCAGGATCGTCTCCCTGATAGTGATATCCAGGTAGAGTACATTGCCAG
>JBCCNG010000328.1:0-5509 GCA_039025955.1 Cyanobacteria bacterium P01_C01_bin.72
ATCTCATCGATTTCATCCAGGCTATCTTCGATGATGGGAATAGCAGCAATAGTTTTGCTAGTTTCGCCAGGGGCAAAAGTCAGAGTGCCGCTAACAGTAGTGAAATCATCTCCCTCTGTTGCAGTACCATCCTCTGCCATAAAATCTACAGTTACCGTCACTCCGCTAGGTTCAGATAAAGTAGCTTCAAAGTTGGCTACCGTACCGCTATCTTCCGTGACGACAACCGAGTTGATTGCTAGTTGAGGTAAAGGATCATCATTCGTAATGCTGACTGCTGCTGAATCATGGTCTAAAATAACACCGTTGGGGTTATCAAGCTCCACCAGCAATGTTTCATCCGCTTCATAAATCCCATCATCAATCAATTCAATCTCAATCGTCTTACTCGTTTCCCCGGGATTAAAGACAATCGTGCCACTAGCTGCTTGATAATCTTCTCCCGCTACTGCCGTATCATCTTTCAAAGCATAATCAACGCTAACCGCCTCCCCACTGGCAGTATCCAAGGAAATAGTTACCCTGGCGATGCCGCTGGCTTCAGTTACGGTAACTTCCTCAACTGTCGCTACGGGTGGTTCAACTTCTGGCGTATCCTCAGCAACGGCAAAAACTTTTACTCGACCAACTAGCAGGACATCTCCCTTCGCTACTACTGAGCCATAGATGCTCATTGATCCTTGGGCGATGAAGTCTCCCCCAGTGATCAATTCACCGTTAAATTCAGAGGTACTTTTAATCTGTAAATCCGATGCGGCGACTACTTTGAGGTTTGATGCCGCCGGTTGCCTGAGGCTATAGGAATTAATCTCAATCTTACCCTGAGCGTTAGCTATCAAGCTCTCTCCTCCAAAGACCGAGCGGTTTTTCACCTTAATTGACTTTGCCGCTAAAAAGCTAGAATCATTAGAGTTGACCCGATTTAGTTCGATTTTGCCCTGTTCGGCAATGATAGTGACATTGTTGAGGTTGTGTTCGCCACCGTTGAACTTAACATTACCCCGTTCGACGATAATTACGTAATTAGCTAAGTCTACGCCACTGGGAATAGTCAAGCCATTACGCTGAACCATGACAACTGTAGGATTCTCTGGTGTTCCTGGTGCGGGGAAGTTATCCGACCATCTATGAAGGTTATTCAGGCGAGTATTAGCTGGTACTGTAGCCACCTCACTCTCTTCCCCTACTGCTAAATCGTACTGCGATTCTACTACTGCCTCGTAGTCAGGCACTTCTACAGTTTGGGTCTCTACTATCTGAGGTTGCTCTAGTCCGCTGTAGCGACTGATTAGTGAGGGGGGGATTTTGCTCTCGGCTGCTGATTCCCCCACGTTTACTGCACCTGGGACTAATAGCTGTTGGTTGTCATCGTTGAGTAGAGCATTACCCGCTGCGTCGCGCTGTACAGGTAGAATCGGCTGACCTTTGATTTCAAAGCCTCTGCCTGCGTAAACTAAAGCATCATCTTCGGCGATTAGGGTTTCGCCATCCAAGTCACCTCGACCTCTAAACTTGACCTTGCCTTCTGCTTTGATAGCGTAGTTGGCTGGTGCGGCAACTTCTGGGGGAGTGCCAAACTGCATCTTCAAGACAGAATCACTAAAGTCTCTATCTCCGCCTCCAGTTAAATCTTCCCATGCCATTTCTAATGAACCATTATCAGCTACGGTACTCTGTAGATGGTCGAAACCGTCGGGATTAGCATTGGTAAAGGAAAAGAAGACTAAGGGTCTTTTGTTAAGTCTGTTGGCGGGGTTTCTCTGGAGAAGCCTTTGGCTATTGTTGTTCTGAACTAAATAAGAACCGACAAAGACTTCTGAGCCAATTTCCGCCGTAATTTTAGTATTTCCATGATCCAGGGTAGCAATACGACGTTCCCCTGCTAAGGCAGCGGCGGCGTAGCCATCATCTCCAGGAGACAAGCTACCGATTCTCCCAGTAGCATCATCAACCCGATATAAACCCACCTCGTTACGATAAGCGGCTTGGCGCTGAAGTACTGAGAGGGTAACTTGGGTATGTTCTCCTGAAGTAAATACTGATTCGTTCAAATTATCTGGTGTCGAACCTGAACCCGAATCATCTAAAACTCTAACCTCTCCCGTAAAACTATCTATTCCCTCAATCGACTCATCTTCAGCAGTCAGACCATCAGCCGCCGATACAGCATCACCAAATAGTTCCAGTTCCGAATTCGATTCAATTTCCCTGAGATCTAGACGCTCGATGTTGTTGGCTAGACCGTCTACCAACTCTAAGTCGGATGATAACGAACTACCTAAAGCCGTATCCAAAAGCTTACCATCAGCTAAAATATTTTCGACTTCAGATAGCGCAGTAAGTTGCTCTTGATTAAGACCGAGAGAGTTGTTGCTGATACCGTTAGCTTCGTTCATTGCTTAGAGTTGGCTAGGATAAAAATAAAAGTAGAAATTAAGAATAAAGAGCAGCCTAAAGTTGATGTAGTTAAAATTACTGGCGACAAAAAAGCAGCAGCAATTTCAACGCATCAGATGGCGCGAAGAAAAATAGTTAAATAACAGAAAAGTAAGCGATCGCCTGGTAGAAAAAAGGTAGTGTCTAGCAGAGATAACTTCTTTTGTGTGTGATTTAAATTACATATTACTTTAATAACACCGCCAAAACTGAAATGTAAGAGTAAATTAGGCGATTAAGGGATTTTTGGCGATTTCTACGGAAAGAATCATGCTTCTTCGGTAAACTTGTGTAAATAATCTCATTTAAACCCGTGTTATTACCAGGATAGATTTGACCCCCAATCACTTAATTACTGATTATTTCCGCGTAGCGATACTAGTATTATTACTGTAGATATTTTTTAACATTTAGGGCAGTGTATGAAGACGTTTTACTTCAATTTACTTGACCTAGTTCTCTAGTAAAAATGGCAGTTAGTTTTTCGATTGTTCTAACTACATCTAATCCTAAGTATCTACCAAGGGCTTTAAGCAGTATTGCTCGTCAAACTTATACGAACTACGAACTACTGATAGTTAATAACGTTTCGGTGAGGGAGATTGATAAAATTATTGCCAGTTACCAAAGCATTCATCAGATTGAAGTAATTGCTAATCAAACCGAGAGCAATATCGGTGCGCTAAGAAACATGGCAATAGCACAAGCCTCGGGAAATTTTATTGCTTTTCTCGATAGCGATGATGAATGGCGAGATGATTATCTCCAGGTAATGTATCAAGCCTTATCAGATTCCCCGCCAGCAATTTTCGCTTATTGCTACTGTCAAATTTTCTCACTATTGACGCATCAGTATCAAAAGGTAAGGGCATTACCGCAGGTAGGAACAAATTTGACTAATGCCATACTTAAGAATAATTTTATTCATACTATTTCCTCAGTAGTTTTTCGTCGTCACCTGTTTACTAGATTAGGGCTATTCGATGAAGATTTTTTTTGTCATCCCCAGGAAGTAGACTGGGAATTTTTTATCCGAGTATTTAATGTCGGAAAGCCTGTAATTGTGCCTTACTATCTAGTGAGAAAAGGCAATGATAGCTTAAATTCAGAGCGGCAAGATTTGACACTTCAGCAACAGGAGCAGTTTGACCGAGTTCGTTTTACCCAGCAGCTAATTAGAAAAAATTTGATTCAAAAGAAATTGAATTCTTTGCTTGAAGTCAAGCTGAAGTTGCATCCCAAGTTTTGCTTAAGTATTTCTCAACAGAGCAATTTTGATAACAGAGAAATTTCGACCAACTGTGTAATGCAACCTCTCAAATCCTTAAAGCCTCTACCGGAGGAATTGGTTTCTTTAGTGGTCACGGTTTACAACCGCGAAACTTACATAGCAGCTACTATCGACAGTATTCTGACTCAGACATACCGAGATATTGAACTAATTATCTGGGATGACGGCTCTACCGATGGAAGTTTGGCAATTGTCAAACAGTATGCTTTGAAAGATCAAAGAATCAAAGTAAAAAGCGCGGAGAATCAAGGGCAGGGTACAGCCTTAGTCAAGGCAATCGCTCTCTGTAAGGGAAAATATCTGGGCACAGTTGATAGTGATGATTTATTGCATCCCGAAGCCGTAGAGCGAACTTTGGCTAAATTAAAATCAGACTCAGATGTGGGAATGGTTTACACCAATCATTGGGTAATAGACACAGAAGGTAAGGTCAAATCCCTAGGAAAGCGCAGTTTAATTCCCTATTCTCCAACAAGGCTGCTGATTGATTTTATGACTTTTCACTTTCGCCTGATGCGACGAGACATCTATGACGCTGTTGGTGGATTTGACCCCAATCTTAGCTCTGCTGAGGACTACGATCTATGTCTAAAATTTTCCGAAGTTACCCAAATCGCTCATCTATCTGAACCTCTTTACTACTATCGTTGGCATGATGCTAATCTTTCTCGTACCCAGCAACTAACTCAAGTTAAGTGTTCGGCAATTGCCGTTAACCGTGCTTTAGTCAGAAGAGGTTTGAGTCAAAAGTTGAGGCTAGAGCTTCAGTTAAACCCAAGCTATCGGCTTCAACGCCAGCGCAAGGTGGCAAATAAGGTATTTGGCATTGGACTATCCAAAACAGGAACAACTTCTTTAAATGACGCTTTGTGTTTGCTGGGAATACCTTCGATTCATCTTCCCCATTCCCTGGGACAGATCGAAGCCTTTGATGGAGCTACCGATCTTTCTGTTGCCGCAGCCTATCAAAAGTTGGATTTGCTTTATCCTGGATCGAAATTTATCTTAACTATTCGTAAACCCTCAAGCTGGTTGCGTTCTAGTTATCTCCACAAGCAAAAGATTGAGCGGCTTCATAATGGCAAAATTTCAATCTGGATGAAAAAATTAGATGAGCAATTTTTTGGACAGTGGGAGTTTGAACCCACAGCATATCTTGCTGCATACGAGCGCCATCTTACTTCAGTATTAAGCTATTTTAAGGATCGAGAGTCTGATTTATTGATTCTCAACATCTTTCAGGGACAAGGATGGTTTGAACTATGTACTTTTTTAGGCTGCGATCTGCCCGACATTAATTTTCCTCACAAAAGAGGTGGGGTAGTTAATGACCCATTCATAACTTTAGATTCTCTGGCGATCGCCAATCTACGATAATATGAATCTATCGAGCAATAAAAATAGCTAAAATGCCTGTAGATATGAGCCTTTATCCCGATAACTGGAAAAGCATAGCATACTCAGTGAAAAGGTCTGCAAACTGGCGTTGTCAATGCTGCGGCAAGAAATGCTATAAGCCAGGGGAGCGACCAGAGGGTTTAACTCGTTCTGAGTGGACAGCAGATATTCTACAGGTGCATCATCGCAACCATGACACTCAAGATAATCGGAAATCTAACTTGATTTCGATCTGCGCCGCTTGTCATCTAGGTTTACACAGAAGTAAATATTCTCCTGTTAGCGAAGGTCAGTTATCTCTGTGGTAGTTCAAATCTCTATGAAATCTGAAGCTGGCACTTGGTCAACCACAGATACATATTTTGCTGTCGTTTTAGGGTCAGA
>JBCCNG010000329.1:0-5508 GCA_039025955.1 Cyanobacteria bacterium P01_C01_bin.72
CTCAACGTCATCCCTACGCTCAAGATATCTATTGGCTCATAGAGGTATCGAAGGAAACTTTAGCTAAAGACCTGGGAGAGAAGAGCCAAACCTATGCCCGTAATGGCATCCCTGAATACTGGATCATCGATCTTGTCCATAAGAAGTTAATCGTACAGACTTGCCCCGAAGCTGGGAAATATCAGCAACGTGCCGAATATACTAGAGGTTCTATTTCGCCTCTAGCGTTTCCCAAACTAAAAATTGCTTTAGAGCAGTTGCTATTATTCTAAATTTGACATCTTGTTATGAAATCATTTACTAGCCTCTTAAGCTCTCTGATTCTGGCTCTTTTACTTGTAGCGATCGCTATTTTCTCGATCCAAAACATTCAGGAGGTGTCTCTTCAGTTTCTCACTTTTCAATCGATCAACATTCCTGTAGGGGTATTACTCGCCTTTTGTAGTGCCGTAGGGATGGTTTTAGGAGCATTGCTGCCAATTCTATTTTCTCGTAAAAGAACTCGCAGAGGTTAGTTGAGTCTATGACGGGCAGAAAATCTCTTAGTGGCGATCGCTTTTTTTCAGGAATCACCATACGTATTGTTATATAAAAAAATAAGTTTAGCGATCGCCAAACCCATTAAATCATCGACTAATTTAGCTCTAAGTTAGGAAGTAGCTATCAAGCCGCCTATTCGATAGTTTCGCTTACTTCTGCATCTATCGTTGTCCGAGACTGCTGTTGCTCTAAGATTCTTTGCTGTTGCAAACGCTTAAAGTCGGAAGCTGAATTATTAAGCTGATTCTGGGATTCTTGGTTAAACTCTTCCGCGCTACGTCCACCGCTTTGCTGGGCGCGGTGTATCAGATCGAGGGGATTTAATCCTGCTGGAGCATCACCATAAATTCCATTTTTTTCGTTAGATTGATAGCCTTGATCGTCAGTACCAATTTGAGCCGTGGCAGAATTATTAATGCCATACATTAAAGCTAAAGCAATACCTACGCCAAAACTGAGCTGCTGTAGTGGATTATTTTTTATCATAGTTTTAAGTCTCACCATAAAAATTAAAGCTAATTTAAAAAGCCAGGTTGGAACTATTCCCTAGGCAAAACGACGACGCAATAGAGGCTGGATTGCCAATAAAATTAAAGCGTCGAATGCTAATAGTACTAGAATAACAGCACCAAAACTAAAACCGAACCAGTTGGTATCCATGACGATGCTGTTAATTGCCCAATCTCCATGACCATAAATGTAGCGAATCGGCTCGATCGCATAGGTGAGAGGATTGAGACTAGCAACTATCTGTAACCATCCTGCCATAAAGTTTAAGGGCGCAAGAGCAGTACTTGCAAACAGTAGCGGTAGGTTGGTAACAAAAATTACGGCAATTAGTTCAATATGTCCTGGTAGAGCAAAAGCTAAACCCAGACTTAAGGCGGTGACACCCAAGACGATCAGAAAAACAATTAAGGCGATCGCACTTAATCCTGCTATCCCTGGTGATCCCGCTCCTAAAATAGCGCTGGCAAAGATAATCACGGCGGTTTGGATAAAGCTTAGGGCAATAATGTACACCGTCGAAGCCGCGACGATGGAATAGCGAGAAGATAATGGTGCAACTAGCAGGCGGTTGAGAAAACCAAATTCACGATCAAACATCACTGGTAGTCCCGCATTTAATGCCCCCGAAAAGGCGGTAAAGACGATTACTCCAGGAGCGAGGAATTTGGCGTAGCTCAAATCATCACCAAATAGTCCCGCTGGTGCTTTACTAAACAAAGCGCCAAACAAAACCAACCACATAAAGGGCTGAATAATTCCCGCCATCAAAGTCGAAGGACGACGTTGCAGCTGAATAAATAGACGCTGGGTCAAGGCTAATGTTTCCTGAATAAAATCACCCAAAGAACTTTGACTGACATTGTTGCTGCTAGAACAAGAATTGGGGGCTAATGCTGACTTGATTTTGCGATTAGATATGGATTGACTCATATTTATCTTTTGTTGATTGGTGATTGTTAGTTGGATGATTAAGAAATTGGCAAAATATTTTAGCAACGATCACTTCATCTGCTGTTTCTTTTCTTTCTTAAGATCTCTGGTGCTAGATGCGGCAATTTGAGCATCCATAATTGTTCTTCCTGTCGCAGCTAGGTAAACATCATCTAGGCTGGGGCGAGACTGCGCCAAACTAAAGGTAGGTAGCTCGACTGTGGCCAGAGAATCTTCAATTTTACTGAGGGAACTTTGACCAGATTTAACGATCAGGTTGAGGGAGTTACCCTGAACATGATTGATAATTACTTCCTCAACAAAAGGCAGCGCTTCGAGAACACGTTTTGCCTTGTCTGCTTCTTCGTCGCTGGTAAACTCTCTAATTCTTAGGGTAACGCGATCGCCCCCCAATTTGTCTTTCAATTCTGCTGGTTTGCCCTCATCAATAACTACTCCGCGATCAATAATTGCCAGGCGATCAGCTAAAGCGTCTATTTCCTCTAGATAATGACTAGTTATCAGTACAGTTGTTCCTGCTGACCGTAGCTCCTGCAAAAACCTCCAAACCACCATACGGCTTTCAATGTCTAAACCCACCGTAGGCTCATCTAAAACTAACACTTCGGGCTGGTGTAACAAACCTGCGGCTAAGTCCAAACGCTTGCGAATACCACCCGAATAAGTGCCTGTCTTCTGTTCGGCATATTCTGCTAGTCCTAAAACTTCAATTAACTGTTGAATGCGATCATCAATTGTCTTTTTGGGCAAATGGTAGAGTGCTGCCTGTAACCTTAGTAACTCTCTACCAGTTAAAACCTTGTCGATCGCCACTTCTTGAGCAACGTACCCCAGCCTCTGGCGTACTGTTTTGGGGTCAGAAACAGCATTAATGCCTCCTACCTCAATTTTGCCTTGATCGGGTTTTGCTAGGGTACACAGACAGCGAATCGTGGTGGTTTTGCCTGCCCCATTAGGACCTAGCAAGCCAAATATCTCCCCTGGTTGCACAGTAAAAGAGATGTCCTTCACCGCTTGGACATCACCATAGCTTTTCTGGAGATTTTCAATTAAAACGGCAGCCGCCATACTATCTCAAAATAATTTTGTCTATATATCTACTATTCTATCTATTGTAATAGTTTGGTTTACCCCAGATATGTAAGTATAATCATTATTAAACAATTTCCGTGAGCTATGACGATACGGTCTAAGACTTGTCAGCCATTAGAGAAATGCGATCGCTACATCAGCTTGAAAAGAATCAAAAGAATTAAATAGAATCTAATTTCTGTTACTAGCTTCTGGTGACTGACTAGGAAGAAAAGATGAACTTTACTGCAAAACTAGATAGGGCGATCGCTTCTAATAACAGCTTACTAATAGTTGGACTTGATCCCAATCCAGAAATGATTCCTGCGAACTTTCTTCAAAGAGAGGGTAGTTTACTTGCAGATATTGAAGCTTGGTTATTGTGGGTGATTGAATCAACAAGCGATCGCGTCTGCGCTTATAAACCCACTTTAGGTTTCTACCAAGCGTTGGGAATTCCTGGCTTGCAGCTATTAGACCGAATTCTCGCCGCTATCCCCCAATCTATACCCATCATTTTAGATGCGAAGCATAGTGACCTCAATACCAGTACAGTCTTTGCTCAAACCGTTTTTAGACAGTGGCAGGTAGACGCTGTTACCCTGACTCCTTTTGCGGGACAAGATCACGCTGCTCCCTTTCTGGTTTATGCTGAGAAAGCAGTGTTTATCCTGGCACATACTTCTAATCCTCAAGCAGAGAAGCTACAGCGATATCCAAATTTAGAACAGCCATACTATCTTCAGGTTGTTAAAGAATCTCAATCTTGGGCAACCCCTGAACAGCTATGCCTGGAAGTGGGGACAACCAATCTCGATGTCTTGAGCAAAATTAGAGCGATCGCTCCAGAAAGAATAATTCTCCTCCGTAGTCTGTGGAGTAAAAAGAACAATCTCGAATCTCTAATTGCGATCGGCTTAAATAATACTGGATTAGGATTGTTGATTCCGATTCCTCAAGACTTTTTGGCACATCAAAATCTTGCCGCAGAAGTAGCAAACTTAAATCAAAAGCTCAATACTTACCGCCAGCAAAAGATTAGCCAGGCTGCTAGCTGCGAAATTTGGACAGCTAATGTCTGTTTGCTCAAGTCTCATCCTTACCAATCATTAATTCTCGAACTGTTTGATATTGGCTGCTTGCTATTTGGGGAATACGTCCAAGCATCGGGGGCAACTTTTTCCTACTATATCGATCTGCGGAAAATTATTTCCAATCCCCATATTTTTAATCAGGTGCTTGATGCCTATGGCGATATTGTGCAGCAGCTAGAATTTGATCGTATTGCGGGTATTCCTTATGGCGCACTGCCCACAGCCACAGGATTAGCTTTAAATCTTCAGCGTCCGATGATTTTTCCCCGTAAAGAAGTAAAGGCGCACGGTACTCGTCGCTTGATTGAGGGTAACTTTAATCCAGGGGAAAAGGTAGTAGTGATCGACGATATTTTGATCAGTGGCAAAAGCGTGATGGAGGGGGCAGAAAAGCTAAAATCTGCGGGTTTAAAAATTGAGGATATTGTTGTCTTTATCGACCATGAAGGAGGTGTCAAAGATCGTCTCCTAGACAATGGCTATAATGCTTATTCAGTGCTTAAGATTTCCGAAATCACCGATACACTCTACGAAGCAGGCAGGATTGATCAACAACAGTATAATTCTTTTAAAGAACACCATTAATCACAACAGTTAGAGCGCGGTGCTATCGCATCTGACCTTTGCGGAGGCAGCACGTATGTATGTGCACAAAGGCGCTTAGTCCTAAAGGATACCGCTTCGCATATTCGCCGCATGTTCGTCGTCAAGACGATATCCGAAGGTGTATTCTTTAGGACTGGCAAGCCTTGCTTGCGCGGCACTGAACGCGAATGCGTTCGCAGAGCAGTTAGGACAGTTTTAGGTGGTCAATAGCTAATTTTTTAAGCCTCAAGCGCAGCGCGTACGCGCAGATTGTCGTCTTAGCGACGACTGGGAGGCGAATGCCTCCGCTTCTTTCGTTGTTAGTTAAAGCTAAGTCAGAAGGCACACAGGACTTGTCCGCATGTAGGCAGAAGATCACAAATGATTATTGTCTTACTGTTCAGCAATTAAAATTTCTACTTCATTTTGTAAACTTTGTACTCGTGCTTCCAAATCTTCGATGTTAGATTCAAAACATTTAATCATATCTTGAAACTGATCTACTGAAATATCGCCAGTATCAAAAAGCATTAGATGCTCAACTATTTTGCTTAACGAAGGTCTTGCTGCTTTAATTTCATTCATGAGCCTGAGACACAAGTAACTATAAAAGTTACTTAATATAATAATCTTCCACAAAGGCAATTGTCAGGGGGAATAAAAGGTTATTTATATTATTTGTAATATTTTGAGCTATTGATAAATTTGCTTTTTTTAGAACTATAAAAATATTAAGATGCTCATAACTAATAAGATA
>JBCCNG010000330.1:0-5496 GCA_039025955.1 Cyanobacteria bacterium P01_C01_bin.72
ATTAATCTGGGTGAAATTTAAATTCTTAGCATTATCCTGGGCAATCTTTAGAGCATCCCTGCTGAGATCTACTGCATGAATTGTGGCTGCGGGCAACACATCAGCTAGTCCGAAAGCGATCGCCCCACTACCTGTACCTAAATCAACCCAGTGCTGATTTGTTGATTTAATTCGATTGTGTTTTAAAGCTATGTCAATAATTAGCTCGGTTTCTGGACGAGGTATTAGTACCGCAGGGGTCACTTTCAACTGAAAACGCCTCCAAAAAACTGTTTCTACCAAATATTGCACAGGTAGGCGTTCTTGAAGACGTTTTTGCCAGAGTTTATTCAGTTCTGACAGAGACTTACTGCTAATGATCTGTGGTCGATTGCTGAATGTATTTAGCCGCAAGTCGAGACTAGTTAAATCAGTCACAGCTTGAACCAGCCAATTAATTTCCTTTAAATCTATTTTACTGGCGATCGCAGCTTGTTTTGCCTGTTGACACCAGTTAAATAAATCTCGACCAGCAATCTTGTTCAATTATTTATCGGCGGGTGCTGCTTCTGGTGCAGGGGCTAATCCCTCTCCAGGTGGGGCAATATTCTGTTGTAGAAACTGCATTGATTCGGTAGAAGGTACTAGCACAATTTTTTCGAGAATTTCGTCTGAACCTGTTTCTAAGGTTTCAATTACCCCTTCTAAAGGATGAACCTCAATATCAACGCTAGCAGCTATTTCTGGCTCTTGCTCTTTGAATTTCTCTACCATTCTTTCTAACTGAGCTTTTTCAAAGAAGAAGGGAATTACCTGCTGGGAGTTTCTTTCAATGGTTAGATACCCTTTACCTTCGCCACCTCTGGCAACAAATAGGGGTACTCCACCCTGATAAGGCTGCTGGTTTTCTTCGCCAATAGTTTTAGCCGAAGTTACTGCTTCTTCGTCTGGCACATAGGCAAAATTGAGAGCATTTTCTCCACCTTCTGACGCACCTGCTAGCTTGTATACCTCACCCAAGGAAACGGGTACAACTCTAACTTTCTCTGCTAGTTCAGGGTTTTCGACCTTTAGCTGATTGACAAACTCTTTGGCATCACCTTGAGAAATAAAGACTCCTGCTACTTTTTCTTCATCTTCACCTGAAGCTACCAACGGCGCACCCTGCTCATCGGCGATGGTAAATACTGGTACGGGATCGAGTTTTTCTAATACTTCCTCTTCTGGTAAAGCGATCGCCACTAAGTTTTCGATTACGCCCCAGCTCAAGAAAGTAGCTCCTGCTACTCCTAAAGCTATACCCCAACGGATCAATGGTTTAATCATGGATGTCTGCCTCATTAATTTATTTCTACTGCTATTGCTATCTATTTTGTATATAAAACTGTAAATTACCTGGTAACTACATTGGTTATTAATGTCCTTTTCAACTAATTTAAATTTATTTTTGTTGTTTAAGGCATTGATAAAGTAATCATAATTTAAGGCTTCGGTAATAAACCACTATTTTTATCTTATAAACTAAATTAAATATGTTTTGGGTTAATAACAGCCATATACTATCTTTGTTTCCTGACACGTGTATTCATTAGTGGACAATTATTCTTCTGAATACTACGAAGCAAGCTTAATTTAGCTCAAAAGTTGCGCGAGCGCAATATCGCCAGCCTCTAAGTACAGGACAAAAATATTTTCTAATCATTATCATAATGATATCTACATTGTAGGAAGTAAATGCGATTTTAAGCGTATTACACAGCAATACTATTGGTTATACCAGCTATGACCACCGCCAAAACAGGCATAAGTTTGGAATCTACACTGCTAGAACAAACGGACAAACTAGCTATAGAAACAGGCATTAGTCCCAGTAGTGTAATTGCGATCGCTCTATAAAAATATTTCCAAGAACTAGAACAACTAGATTCTGTTTATGAAGATGATACTAATTCAGAATCAGGACTTACTTAAACTGCTCAAGATTATTTTGTAAATAATGTGGCTGTATTAGGAGTTTAACCATGGTGATTTCTTAAGATAATCCCAAATTCATCAAAGCATTCTTCAAAGCGATCGCACTTTTAAAATGCAATTAGGGATTATCTATACGACTTGGATGGTTAAGGCGATCGCGAGAAAAAATTCAAGTATTTGAGATAAAAACTTGCGAAGCATTACAGAAGAGAGGTTTGATGAACAGTAACCACACTGTATCTATCAAACCAAATAAATCAGATTAACTTATTTAGACAAGCTTATTACTAATTGTTGCAATCAGTTCAATTATTAGGAGATCGTACGGGCTATAGTTAGAGAAACACGGTGTAGAGATAAGAAATACATTCGGTGATCACTCTTTTGAAACCATCACTAGAAGCCCACCAGCGTTGAGGATCGTAACTTAGGGCTGGATGAGCAATAACCCCTACTTTGATCTCAGGCTCAAACACTTTACGGTAAATTAACCAGCTACGACGAGCATGAACGTTCTCACTATAGATATTTACCCCCGTAGTCTGAATATTCTCCTGAAGCCACTGTTTTACTGCTTTAGCTGAATTTAAAGTGCGATCGCGCTGGACTGGGGGAGTCCGAATGGGCTGAATTTTTTCGGGTGCAAAACCAAAGGCAATCAAACTTGCTTTGGCAAGGTTGGCAAAATTTTTAAATTCGGTTAAAGCCTCGCCACGACCAAAATCACTCCCTGCGGTGATGATCAATTTATAAGGCTTACTCTCGAATTCACAGATCGCTCCTTTGAGAGCATCATCGCCAATCCAACCTTCAACAATCAATACTTCGGCCTTAATCGGCGCAGTATGGGCAAAAAAAGGCTCTAGCCTAAATAGTGCTAACCCCAATAATAAGGCGATCGCCAGCAAAAATCCTAACCAGCCACGAATCGTTAGTCCCCAACGAGGTTTACGCGATACTAAACCCCACAATTTTATCTGTCTTCTCGGCATTGCACCTGATTGTTTCTTATTGTCAGAGGTCTAATAATCTATTAGCCATCAAATCTCTTTTTTAAACAATCAACGCCCAAAAAACAAGGGGGACACTAAAACTAGCACCCCCACTGTCTATTGTACTTGGGAAAAATATTGCTTTTTCTTAACTTGATGACGGTGTTTGGACACTGTTAAACCCCGCCTCGTTTATCTCGTCCCTGACGACGCCGATCTCGCCATTGAACGACTGAGAGATAGCTTACTCCTAAACTTAATAGCACTAGAATGCCGACGGCAACTAGAAATAGAGTATTTAGTAATTGATTTGTTTCCACGACTAGAATCCGTTACGACCCCAAACAACCATAGCGATTGACCAGGAGAATAAAGCTAAAATTGTGACCCAGCCTAGAGTTAAAATATCCATATTTTGTATTTTGGTTTTGAAATATCTATTTAATTTGGCAACTATTACCCCTATCATACTTCTTAAGCGGTATTTTTTGGTGTGAATTGTGCCTACTCTAGTTAAGGAAAGAATTGAATCGGTTAAAGCGGGAATAGTTGGAGCAGGGGCGTTTAGCATCGCCGAATTGCTCTTCTCGGTTGCGAGAGGCTTAATATTTAGTTCGGTTTTTGACGCAGATTTTACAGCTTTAATTTTCGACGTTCAGTGGGTGATAGAACTGGCTATTGGTGCAGTGAGCGGTTTTTTATTCGGCGTAACCTATCGCTATGTTATTAGAAGCGATCGCAATTCTCATCTGAATGATGGTGCAGTATTAGCTTTTGGTTTGGTACGAGGATTAGCCCTGATTGAAAAGAATTTAATTTTATCTGAGTTATTATCTTTAGGTGGTTTAGTCTTGCAGAGCATTATCTGTTTTGCGATCGCTCGTCTGGTTTTAGATTTGGCGCTCGCCCGTAAGCTAATCAAGCCCTATGTGTAGTTATTTTTTTAGCTATTTTTGTAGCTAATTCAAGAAGTTATAGTCAGATTTAAATAAAACTGATGTCCCAAAAGACAATCGAGGTAGAGCATTTAAGCAAGGTATATGGTGCGACCACGGCAATCGAAGACATTCACTTTGAGGTCAACGCGGGAGAGATTTTGGGTTTTTTAGGACCCAACGGCGCAGGAAAAACAACCACCATGAGAATTTTAGCGGGATACCTCCCCGCCACAGCAGGGACAGCTAGAGTTGCTGGTTATGATGTCCATCAGCATTCTTTAGAAGTTCGTCGCAACATTGGCTATTTACCCGAAGCGCCTCCCCTTTACCCAGAAATGACGGTTAAGGGGTTTTTGTTTTTTGTTGCCAAAATTAAGGGAATTAAGGCAAACCAGCGTCGCCGCAAGGTTTATAATGCCATGGCACGTTGCCAACTGCTAAACCACGAAAACAAAACAATCCGTAAACTCTCAAAAGGCTATCGTCAAAGAGTCGGTATCGCTCAAGCCATTGTCCATGAACCCCCTGTGATTATTCTCGATGAACCCACCGTTGGCTTAGATCCACGACAAATCATTGAAGTGCGTAATCTGATCAAGAGTTTAGCGGGGGAGCATACCATTATTCTCTCGACTCACATTTTGCCTGAAGCCAGTATGATTTGCGATCGCGTGACTATTATTAATCGCGGCAAAGTAGTTACCAGCAACACTCCTAGTAATCTTCAGGCACAGCTAGACAGCAGCGCTGGTTATGAAGTAGAAATAGCTGGAGACACAAAAGAGATCTTAACTCTACTCTCAGAAATTCCTGGAGTCGTGCAGGTCGATCTAGCCGAATCTTCTCCCAGCAAACATCCAGAACATCAAATACTGAAAATTGCCTGTGCTACAGATAGCGAACCAGGTACAGAAATTGCGAAAGTCATTGTTCAACAAGAATTAGAGCTATACGAAATGCGCCGTACTCGCCCCAGTTTGGAAGATGTGTTTTTAGAATTAACTACGGAAGAAAGCTTGTCATTGAACATTGAGCATTGAGCATTGAACAGTTTTATGCCTAATCCCTAATTCCCAGTCCGCAATCAACAATTAACAATCAACAATCAAACAATGATCTTTGCCAACATTTTTGCGATCGCCCAGAGGGAATTACAGGGATATTTTGCTTCACCCCTGGCTTATATTGTGGCGGCTATTTTTTGGTTTATCTCAGGCTTGTTTTTTGTAGAGATCTTGATTGGCGATCAGGGTATTATTCAGCAAATTGCCCTTAGTGAAAGGGCAGGTATAGATATTGGTTCAATTGATGTGGCGATGGAGTTTCTTAGCTCTTTTTTGGCTATTTTAGGTTCTTTAACGATTTTAATTGTGCCAGTGCTGACGATGGGTCTTTATGCGGAGGAGAGAAAACGGGGAACTCTGGAATTATTGGCGACTTCTCCCATTACTAACTGGGTGGTGGCGTTAGGTAAATTGTTGGCGGTTACGGTTTTGTTTCTCTTTATGATTTTTCCCGCGCTGATCTATGAGGCGATCGCTTTAGGAGGAGCAGAGCCAGCTATTCCCTGGGCTGTGCCGCTTTTGGGTCACTTGGGTTTAGTGTTGCTCGCG
>JBCCNG010000331.1:0-5481 GCA_039025955.1 Cyanobacteria bacterium P01_C01_bin.72
ATCCCGTTACTATATATTGGGATATTCCTTGTCTCCCACAGCTTAACTACTGCTGGAACAGGGACAGATAAGAGTCCATGGGCTGCCTTTACCGTACCGCCTCCTGTGGGTAGAGAGGAGCAGTATAGCTGCTCGATCCCCAGCCAGTCCAAGCCAATACAGCTACCGACAATATCGACAATCGCATCGGTTGCACCTACTTCGTGAAAATGCACCTGTTCGGGAGGAATACCATGAACGGCACTTTCGGCGATCGCCAATTGCTGAAATATTTCGAGACTCCAGCGTTTTACCCTTTCAGGTAGGGGAGCAGAGTTGATCAGTTGATTGATCTCAGGTAGGTAGCGGGAGTGATGGTGATGATGACCGCTATGATGATGATGATGTTCGTGATGCAGTTTGACATAAACTTTAGTTGCCGATTGACCATTGCGAATTACAGTCTCAGTGCTTAACTGATATTCTGGTTCTAGACCCAGACTTTTGAGACTATCAACCAAATATTGCCAGGGCAAACCACAATCGACTAATGCTCCCAAGCACATATCCCCAGCAATTCCTGTCGGACATTCTAAGTAACCAATCCTGACCATAAAACCGTTTTGCTCAATCTTGGAATGATTTTAGCTGTTGATTGCTCCCACAGTAAACATTGCAGTAAATCTTATTTTCTCCCCACTGATTAGCACTATGGCGATTCTATACGAGCTACATCCCCACAACCCCCAACAGCGGACGATTGAACAGATTGTTGCTGCTCTCAAAAAAGGCGCTGTCATGCTTTATCCCACGGATACAGTTTATGCGATCGGCTGCGACCTGCGAGTCAAATCAGGGATTGAAAAAGTCAAAAGGATTAAGCAAATGTCTAACGATAAACCCCTTACTTTCTTATGCTCTTCCCTCTCCAATATAGCCGAATATGCCACAGTCAGCGATCGCGCCTATCGGATTATGAAACACTTAATTCCTGGACCATATACTTTTCTGCTGCCGGCAACCAAACAAGTCCCTAAGCTAGTCATGAGTCCCAAACGTAAGACTTCGGGAATTAGAGTTCCCAGTCATGTTTTATGTCAGGAATTATTAAAATCTTTAGGCAATCCCGTAATATCCACCTCGGCTCATCTACCAGACGACGACGGCGATTTTCCCACAATGAATGTCGAAAAAGCCTATCTTTTTGATGCCTTAGATAATCAAGTAGATATTATTATTGATAACCAAATCGATCCTGGCTTCAAAGTTTCAACTATCCTCGACTTCACTAGCAGCGAACCAGAAGTAGTGCGCCAGGGCTTGGGTTGGCAAGAAGTAGAAGAATGGCTAAACGCCGTACATTAGTGCGTCAACCTGTCATTTGCCCAGCGCTGTAGGTTGACACATAAATTGAAAATCATTGGCGCATGTAGTGAAAAAATCAGAACTGATTAACCCATAAATTGCCAAATTTTAGCATGATATTCTCTTGCTAGGCGAGCGCTGATAGAGAATTGGGCGCACACTCCTTTGGCTAAAATCGTAACAAAAAGTGTGGTAAAATGTTGCTGAGGCAAACATCACAAATTTGCTCACTATGAATACAGAAAACAATCAGCTAACTCAAGTACTCAACCTTCTAAACAGAATGGATGCAGATATTAGGGAGTTGAAGAAAGAGCAAGCAGAGACTAACAAAAGAATTGAAAAGTGGGATGACCGCTATTTTCAGCTAGTCAAAGATCAAGGTAATTCTGCTCGGACAATTATTATCGCTGCTGCATCGGTTGTAGTGCTATCTCCCGTTTTAGGAGCTGTGGCAGACTTAGTAACCAATCACTTCATTAAATAAAGGATTAAAGTGTCGCCGAGAGACTATAGGTACATCACCACCCGTGAATCGGCGACTTTTTCATTGCACTTTTCAAGATGTCAGATATGAAATGCCCTAGATGTGGATCTACTTCCCATACATCTAATGGAACAACCAAAAAAGGGACTCCTAGATATCGCTGCAAACATTGTGATAAAACTTGGAGCAACCGCTCTGTTGGTAGACCTCCTATAAACTCTGTGGCTATGACCAATGCAGAAAGGCAGAAGCGGTTTAGAAAACGGCAGAAAGCACAGTTGAAAAATCAGTAGATCTGTTCTGGATCAAACGACAATCATGTCCAAAGCGATCGCCAGAAAAACTTGGGTAAATTTAGCATTCTGCGCCAGCGCCAAGGCTCTTGATAAAGACGATAAGACCACTCTAGGTTATTATTTCTCAACCATTCTGGAGCACGTTCCTTTGTTCCTGCCCAAATATCAAGACTACCACCAACTCCGACCCAAATCGCCTGGGGACAGAGATGACGATTGGCTCTAATCCATAACTCCTGTCGCGGTACACCGATGCCGACAAAAATAACGGCAGGTTGTTGCGTCTGTAAAGTCTGTTTCCATTCTGTTTCTGCTGCCCCCGTAACATAGCCATCCTGAGTGATGATCTCGAGGGAAGGGAATTTCTGTTGCCAAGTCTGGGCGGCTTGTTTTGCTGTACCAGGACTACCACCAAAAAAGCAGAGGATATTATCTTTTTTGTCTGGATTATGGTTAAGATTTGCTGTTCCCAAATATTCAATTAAAGATGCTGCCAGCTCAATTCCAGGACATCGCTGGTGTTTGCGCCCCCGCATAAGCATATAGATAATTACTCCTGCACCATCAGGAATCACTAAATCGGCTGCGGCAATCGTTTCTCTCAATGCTTGATCTGACTGTGCCATCATGCTCATTTCGGCATTCAAGGTCACAACATGAGTCCCCAGATTTTGTTCCCGACGCGAGACTAACCAGGCTAAATAATCATCAATTAAATGAACATTGAGATTAAATACAGGAAAAGTATCGGGAGTAGGAGAGTTACCGTCTGTAGACAACATAATTTTGAGCTGATTGATTTGACCGATTAATTTGAGGCAATTAAAATTTAGTCTCGATTTTAGCCTGTCTTATTTCAGGCTGGTAGATCTGGTTTTAGGTAGGAGGTAGTGAGTAGAAGTTAGCAACATCTAAACGATAAATGGCGATCGCCTTAACCTAACTTAACAGCAGTTCCCGTAGCCGTAATTAGCAGCAAAACTCCCTTCTCATCAACGTTGATCGTGCCAGTATCAATTTCAATCCCAATTACGGCATCCGCATTTAACTTTTGCGCCCGCTGCTTTAACTCTTCAATTGCCTTTTGCTGTCCTTTTTCAAACACTTTCTCGTAGCTGCCTGTACGTCCACCAATTACATCTCTAATCCCCGCAAACATATCTCTGAGGGCATTAGTGCCATAAACCACCTCTGCCGTAACTACCCCCAAATAACTTTCGATGACTTGATTCTGGATCGTATCAGTTGTGGTAATTAACATCTGTATTCAAGGTAATCTATGATTAACTAATACATACATTATATGATTATTGCTTACCATCTCTCCGCCTGATTAAAATGCGTTCTTACAATACTTATGACCGATTTCTGGGCAGTTGGTGGGGCAGTATATTGGGACAAGCCTTAGTCCAACAGCCAGCTGATTCTTCATCTTCAGAACACATTTTCGCTCAACCTTGGTTATTGAGGCGCAGACAAGTCGCGGAAACACTTATAGAGTCGGAATTGAGGTGGTCAGATGCCAATTTTGTTGTCGATGAACAATTTGTAACTCAGAACGGTCAACAAGCCAGGGTTGCAAAACATTATAGTAATATTTTGTCCTTATTACCTTTAATTATTTTTTGTGTCAGTGAGCAAAATTTACAGCCCAAAATAACGGCAGAATATAACTTAAAATTAGCAAAATTAATTCCTCACAATCTGGTTACCCCAGATATATTATTATGGTGCTATTTGCTAACTACAGTGCTAAATAGTAGCTCGCTAAATAGTAAATCTGCATCAACGGTAAATATGCTAGATGTCGCCACACTGGTTCAGGACAAGCAATTGCTAGAAAGCCCGTTAGGAGAAAAATTAATTTTAGTATCCCAAGGAGTGAAACGGGGTATTAGTCTAAGTTCCTTAAGAGAGAAACTGGCAGCCAAAAATAACCTACAAGCAACGGCGATCGCCCTTTCCTGGTATTGTTTTATTACTACTCCCCAAGATTTTAACCTCTCGATTCGGCGGGCTGCTTTGAGTGGGCATAATTTGGCTTGGTTAACTACCGCGCTCACTGGTACATTGTCTGGGGCATATAATGGGATGGCAAGAATTTCTCTGACTTGGAGGACAAGAAAAGAGCAACAACAAAACGCAGATCTGGAAAATCATCTGTTCCAAAAACTGTTCCAGTCTTGGTCTGGAGTC
Organism: Cyanobacteria bacterium P01_C01_bin.72; assembly: GCA_039025955.1. GTDB lineage: Bacteria > Cyanobacteriota > Cyanobacteriia > Cyanobacteriales > Xenococcaceae > Waterburya. The sequence continues at coordinate 4,324 of JBCCNG010000331.1, forward strand.
TATGCTATTGAAGGCAATTACGCCGCCCATAACTCTAAATTAGAGGCTATCGCCTTACCACAACTAATTCAATTTCGTCCAACTTTGAACATCATCTCGCAATCACCCAGGCAGCATCAGAAATTTCCATCAAAACATCACCACTCAAGCCCTACACTGAGGCAAAATTAATCCCTTGGCAGCAAATCTCTTGGTGTTGGGCAAAAATTAGCCATAAAGCTCAAAATTGTTGATGGTTGGGACAAAATAGGCTTGTTCTTGTCCTCAACAATTACTAGCTGGGGTGATCTACTCAATAAACCATTTAAAATAGCTAACTATAGCTGACTTAAGCTTTTCAGCATCAATTTGAATTTACTAAACCTTTTATTTCAAAAGTTAATTATATCGGTTAAAAAATCTTGAGATTAGCAGATTCGTTTTACTAGAACATAATCTCTGACTAAAATTAAACCAGGCGATTTTATAGCTTCTAAAAGTCCTCACCTATGATGAAAAGCTGGCGTTTACTAATCCAAAAAATTGAGGGATGGCGATATAAGTATCAACACCAATTTCCCTGGTGGGGAAAAAGCTTTCGCAATAAAACTTCAGGCAATTTATCTGGTGCTTCAAGCTTTGGGCAATCAGGGCGGAAAAAGCAGCACATTAAATTAAGGGATTTCATGATCATGCTTGCCTTAAGCATTATTACCTTAACTAGTGTCGTGGGCTATCGCTTCTATAACCAGCCCCAATTAACCGTCGGCAAGATTTCGCCTCAGACGATCAAAGCGCCTTATTCAGCCGAATTTGAAGATACTAAAACTACCCAAGAAAGACGTAAAGAAGTGCAGACGGGTATTGTTCCTATTCTGAAGCAGAATGAAGAATTAACCCAAGAAATCAATCAAAAACTAGAGCATCATCTCAAACAGATTGATGAACTCAGAAAAATCGCTGCTCCGTTTCCTTTTGCCGCCCGCAAAACTCTTTCTCTGCCCAGCCAAAGATATATTCGCTTTTGTCCAGAATCGGAATTTAAGGCAGTTATCGCTTCCGTGACGGAAAATTATGCGGCAAAATCTAGCGCCGCTGAACCAAACAGCCTCACCCTTGAAAAAAGACCAGATTTTAATTTGGGACTGCAAAAAGTGGCGGCGGAACTAGAAACATATC
>JBCCNG010000332.1:0-5468 GCA_039025955.1 Cyanobacteria bacterium P01_C01_bin.72
ACTTTGAGCAATTTATTTGAGCAATTCAGTTTAATTACCCTAACCCTCAATCACCTTAGTCAATAAACCAATTAGTATTCGGAGAATTTTATGGATTTATCTCTTATTCCTGCCCAACCTGAAGCTGGCGTAATCAATGTTTTAATTGAGATTCCTGGCGGCAGCAAAAACAAGTACGAATTTGACAAGGACATGAATGCTTTTGCTCTGGATCGTGTTTTATTCGCTTCAGTTAAATATCCTTTCGATTATGGTTTTGTCCCTAATACTTTGGCTGATGATGGCGACCCCCTAGACGGTATGGTGATGATGGATGAACCTACTTTCCCTGGCTGCGTAATTGCTGCTCGACCGATTGGTATGTTACTCATGATCGATGGTGGCGATCGCGATGAAAAAATTCTCTGTGTACCAGCAGAAGATCCCCGTTACAATGAAGTTAAATCTCTCCAAGACGTTTCTCCTCATCGTTTGGAAGAGATTGCTGAGTTTTTTAGAACCTACAAAAACCTGGAGAAAAAAGTTACGGAAATTCAAGGCTGGAAAGATGTTGATGCAGTAACTCCTTTGGTAGAAGCCTGTATCAAAGCTTATAAGTAATATTAAGATAGTTATATTGAGTCAAGGGAAATAGAATAACATCTGTTTCCCTCGCAGAATGCTCTTATAGAATAGTCTTTCAAATATTTAACATGCTCGTAAAATCAACTACTCGTCACATTCGCCTCTACAGCGCCGAAGTTAAAGACAATGAGCTAATTCCTAGCGATAACGTTTTGACTTTAGATATCGATCCAGACAATGAATTTACCTGGACTGATGATACCTTACAGAAGGTTTATCGCCAGTTTGACGCTTTGGTAGAAGAAAATAATGGAGAAGACTTGAGCGAATATAATCTGCGTCGTATTGGTTCAGATTTAGAGCATTTTATTCGTTCTTTATTACTCAAGGGGGAAATTAGCTACAATCTGGGTGCTAGAGTTCGTAACTACAGCATGGGTTTGCCACGGATGGAAAGTCCTGATACAGAAGGAAAGTATCTGTAAGCTTGTTTGGCGTTGGTAATTTAACGTATGACGTATTTGCGTAGCTTATCCCTGACCGAAGAGAATGCTAAAGTAAACCGCTGCCCATATAGCTATTAGTTATAAGCGCAGTGCATACCCGCAGATAGTGCGGTGCAGGGAAATAAATAAGTGAGGATTTGTATTTTGCGTTTAATTAGGTTGACCTAATTTAGCTTGTCCTCACTAATAATGTTGCACGACCATAGCTTTTACCATTTGATCTGCCAATAGCTGCGTTCGGCATTTTCTAATTCTGACTCCGATAGCCAATCTGTCGCTTTATAAGTGCCAAAAATATGATCCCACCAATCCACTGCCAAACCAAAGTTATGACCCCACTGGTTATATTTGTGATGCACATAGTGAACAGGCATTTTCATCCACACGCATTTAGTGGGATTTTCGTGCTGTAACTGATGAGTGTAGGCGGAAAAAGCGGCATAAACTAAGCTTCCTGCCACGGCAGTAATTCCAACGGGAGCAGAGATTATAAAAGCTAAAAGACTCAACGGCACGACCATCGCATAATCGCGAAACTCTTGAATCACACCATTAGCAGTATTTTCCCGATGATGTTCATAGTGAGGCACAATATCTCGACCAAAATGAGGAAAGATATGCATCAGACGATGCAGCCAATACTCAACAAAACTGGCAAAAATAAATGCCGCAATAAAAACAGCCGTCAGCACCATAAAGTTTATCTAAGTTAAAAGCTACTAAATGAGAAAATTTTCAGGGAAATAAAATTATAGCAATCTTACTATCGTCGCGGGTTTTAAGCCTTCTCCTTTTTTTAGTTTTTAGTTTTTGATTTTCAACGTGAATTTCCTTATAAAACATCGTAACTGGGCTATTTTAAGATCGATCATGACTGAGGAATTAATAGATCGGCAATAATTGGAAGATGATCTGAGCCGATCGCTTTACCTAATTTGAAGTCCTGCACCTGAATTTCTGGGGTTACTAAACAATGATCGATTGGGGCGGAAAGCGCCGCTAGCTGGGGCGCAACTATCGAGTGAGTTGGCAATACACCTAATCCCTGTCGGGCATTTCGCAAGCCTGAAGTTTTAATCATGGAATGATAAAAAGGCGACCATAAAGAGACGTTTAAATCCCCCAGTACGATCGCTGGCTGCTCAAGACTGGCGACATATTCGCCGATACCTACCTGAAGATGTTCGTTGCGGATCTTCCAACCTGCGTGACCAAAAAATAGCTGGGGGTAGGCGTGGGTAGCAATAAATTTGGTCAAGCGATCGCCCAGCTTGAGATCGACAATTACCAAGCCTCTATATGTCCCATAAAGTACTATTTGAGGGTTAATCAGAGGAATCTTACTATAAACCTCAATTTCTAGCTTTTCTGCCCAAATATGATGAGGATAGCTCTGTTTCAAAGCCACTAGCTGCTCGTGCCAGTGAGGAACTGATTCTTGAAAAATAGCAATATCAGGCTGCTCCTCTTTGACTAAAGCGATCGCCCGCTGATAATCTTGTTCGCTGTCGTTTTTCCACAGCACATTGTAAGAAAAAACTTTGAGGGGTGTATAGCTTGTCTGATTGCTAATCACCGGTCGATTAAAGTACCAGGGTAAAATTACGGCTAAATTTAGCAGCACTCCTGCTAAACCAACTACAATCCAAAATCGGCGGCGAGTCAACAGAAAGTAAATCAGACTACACAGAGACATCTGCAAAATCTGAAGCTTGTAACCTGAAGCAAACTCAAAATAGAGATTCAATCTACCCAAATACCCGACAAGAGAAAGAGCGATCGCTACGACGCTCAATCCCGCAAATAAATAATAGAAAAGACGCTTTTTCAACAACACGAATCTTTCTAACCTGTAACCTATAACTCGTAACCCATAACGTCTCTCTTCTTAATTTCAAAAACAGCCTGAAACTCTATCCTGAAAACAGATACAAGTCTTACATCTCACTCGTCTTTTAATATTTTCTTTATATTTAGCTTATGATGGAGTCGACATTTACAATAAAAGAAGATGTCTAACCAATCTCAGGCGGAGATCGCCTTTATACCTCATGCAAAGGGCAAAATTTTAAAGTCGCCCAAAAATCTCCCTAGTAACCAAGAAGAAACTGTCGAAATCCGCGAGTTAGACCCTAAGTATACTCGCGCTAACCGCAAAAAAGCTAGGTGTACAATACCAGGCTGCGACAACCCAGCAACTCATTGGTTGACTAGAATCAATGCTAATTATTGTCAGTCAGATATGGTTTGCCATCATCATGCAACAATCTGGATGACAGTTAGATATCTGATCTCCTAGTCCCACCAGGGTAATCGCATTAAACAAATAGAAACAAACATGAGGAAATAAGATAATTGGCGATCGCAACAGTTATTTCTCATATTTTCTTCTCATAATCGACTTGCTCCGCCCCCCCCCGTTTCTCATAATGACTCTGAACTGTTCCCAGTCAATTTCCCCTGGATGACTCAAGAGTCATGGGAATCAGCAGCTTGACTAAAAATCAATATCAGCTGAACATTTCTCAGCCTAACCTGAATCGCAAATCAATTTTTGTAACAATCATCTGGGATCATTAATATTTATTGATCATAATTGACAATTTTGCTAGTTTATGGGTGCAAACATAAAGAGGTTGAAATATGATCTATTCACCCATTGTGATCGCTTTAATTGCAGTTCTCGTCAGTGGTTATATAATTGCCGTCAGTCTAGGTACATTAGCTTATTTTGCTAATGAAAAAAACTATTAAACTTGCAGGCTTAATAGTTTAGAAAGCTAATTCGATTGTAGATTTGCAGCTAGTTTATGTGGAAGTAAGCTAGCTGCTTGGGTAGCAATTATAAAAGAAGAAACGCAAAAGAGCCAAGAAAAAATCCTATACGTACATTATGCTATCTTCTGGGCGATCGCCTTACTATAGTTGAGGTTTGTTCAACTTTTGGGTAAAGCGGCATTATAGAATCTAACGGAGGGTAAATTTGAGAGCAGAATCTAATACATAGTGTAAACTTACCGTAACTTTTGGTGATCGAAATCAAGAAATCAGATATATTCAAGATGAATGCTTACAGACAGAACTAGTTAACTTTTTCGTATAGTTAGCCTTTTTCTAATTTCTCACGAATATTCTATCGCTGAGTTTGTACTATAGAATTAGTTACGAAGAATTGGCTACGACTATTTTAGGCTTCTGAATCGATTGCTCTGCTTGCTGCTTTTAAATCCCTCAAAATGATACAGAAGTTACAAATATGTAAGTAGCTGCATAAAAAAAGATGAGTCATGAAAAGCTAAAAAATAAATATTCTTCTTTGAAACCAAGCGATCAAACCCTATCTCAAAAAGGAATTATCAACTTAGCATGACTCATCTTCAAAACAGACCGTATCTAGAGGAAAACTAAATGCGGGTCTATTATTTACTTTCTGAAAGAGGGGAGTTATTATGCGTAACTATTGATTTTGTAACTTTTGTTTACAATTGTCTCAAGCTATCGGCAGAAATTAACTGACTTCTGGTTTGCTGCTCAGGGTATCGTTGGCGTTAGTAGATGCGTAATGCTACTAGTAGTCCTTAATCTCCAATAACCGGATATAGACGTTTGAGCTTAATTCTGGCATCACCGGTAGTGAAATACCAGTCGATTTTGTTGGAGGCATTATTTCTCTTGGTATTCCATGTAGCGAGTTCATTTTTCAAGGTTTTGAGTTCAGGTATTCGTCTGTTGAGGAATTGCTTGGTTAATGCGGCGAGTTCAATTTCTGCCATATTGAGCCAAGAGCCATGTTTGGGCGTGTGCTGAATATCGAGTCTATCGAGGAGTCGTCTGGCTTCCTCTGGTTTAAAAGTTTGATAGAATGCAGGGGGTTTATGCGTGTTGAGATTATCGCAGACAAGGGTCACTTTTTTGGCGTTAGGGTAATCTTCATCCAGCATCTTTTTGACCTGTTCAGCCCAGTCTGTCATGGTGCGCTGTGGTTGTGCGCAGGTGTTTCTTGTTCCAGCTTTGGGCTCATTGAACATGAAGATTGAGGCGGTGCCATTACGTTCATATTCATGATCAAAACGTTGTGGTTTGACGGGTTCCAGGGGAATGGGAATTCTGGTTTCCTTCACCAGTTGCACTGGTTGTTCGTCCATGCAAACAACTGGATAATCAGCATCATAAGGACGTTGATAGATATCCAATACATTCTCCATTGCCGCTACGAATTCCGCATTTTCTTTTGGCGGGATTACCCAGCATTCTTTCAGATGCGGTTTAAGTTCGTTTTTTTCTAGGGTGGCAAAATAGACTGGATTAATTTGGTTTCCAATTTCAGTAGATAATCTTCAGGGGAATGAGGAAAACGACGTTGTTGAAGACGTTTTTGTCGCAGTAATTCCAACTTTG
>JBCCNG010000333.1:0-5447 GCA_039025955.1 Cyanobacteria bacterium P01_C01_bin.72
AGCTCGCTAAGAGCGATCTGCCCCGAATGGGGCTGCGCCTTACCAGTCGTCTTACGACGAACATGCGGCGAACTAAGCGCCTTTGTGCGCGTGCGCGCTGCGCTAAAAACTAGCAAACTTGAACGAAAGGAATACACATTAGACGTGAAATAGTGGTTTTAACTTTAGAGAATATACACAAATCCTACGGTAAGAGAAAGATTGTCAATCGAGTCAATCTTCGAGTTTCCCCTGGCGAAATTGTTGGTCTTTTGGGTCCAAATGGCGCGGGCAAAACAACAACATTTTATATTGCCACTGGTTTAGTTAAGTCAGACGAGGGCAAAGTTAAGCTAAACGATCGCGACATTACATCTCTAGCACTGCACCAGCGATCGCGCTTAGGAATGGGATATTTAACTCAGCAGGCAAGCATTTTCCGCAACCTCAGCGTGCGAGATAATATTCTCTTGGTCTTAGAGCAAACGGGAATTCCCCGTCCTGCTCGTCCAATCAAGCTGCAACAGCTATTGCAAGAGTTTCGTTTAGAAGGGGTTGCCAATACTCTGGGATCTGTAATTTCTGGCGGCGAAAGAAGACGTACTGAACTAGCTAGAGCTTTAGCCGCAGGGTTAGATGGTCCCAAATATCTCTTGCTAGATGAACCCTTTGCTGGAGTCGATCCGATCGCGGTAGCAGAAATGCAGGATATTATTGCTCAACTGCGCGATCGCCAAATGGGAATTTTGATCACCGACCACAATTTTCGGGAAACTTTGGCAATTACGGATCGTGCTTACGTCATGCGAAATGGGCAAATTTTGGCTTCTGGGACGGCAGAGGAACTGTACAGCAATTCTTTGGTAAAGCAATATTATCTTGGCGATAATTTTCAACAGTAAAATTATTCATCAATTTTATATTTTAGAAATAGCATTCTTTCTGCTCTCCAATACCTCCTGATACTGGTGCAGCATGGCTCGGCGTTTCTCCAAATTCCGTCTTTGACCAACCAAAGTTTCGTCAAGCATTCTCTTTCTCTCCTGCTCTTGATTCAACTTGCTTTCAACTTGCATTAGCTCATCTTCACCGGCAATGTTAGCCTGACGCTGAAGTCTTTTAACTTTCTGACGTTGGCTTGCTAGTTCATCTTCCTGCTCTTTAACTAGGCGAGTTAAGTCCGACAAATCTTGATGTAGATGAAATACCATCTCTTCTAACTTATCTAAAGGAGCTTGTTTTAATTCAGATTCATCTAGATTGATTGCCAAACGCTCTTTGCGTGATTCTCTTGCCAAGGTGGAAATTGTCTCCCACAGTTCTCCTTCCTCAGAGATACCAGGTAGCTTGCTTAATGGTGGAACGCTGCTTGGATCTTGAATAGCTGGTGCGGCATAGGAACGAGAGTCAAACTGAGAAGCGGCACCATTAAAGACAATACCCAGCATGTTTAGACCCGACTGGTCAAGAATTTCCTTACCAAAGGCTGCCTGAGAACGTTCAACTGAACCAGGTTTGACCACCAACAACACTCCATCAGCAATACGACCCATAATTGGCGCATCGGCAGTCAGGTCGAGGGAAGGGGTATCAAAGATGACATAGTCATAAACCTTAGACCAATAATCCATTAACATTCTCATCCTCTGAGAGTCTAGCAGAGTAGCGGAGGCAGGAATCATCGTTCCTGAAGTAATCAGATCAAGGTTAGGCAGCACTTCCTCGATCATCATTCTCGGATCAAGCTCCTCGGCAATCACGTTGCTCAAACCATTATTATTGTCGATGTTCCAAATGTGGTGCTGCATCGGATGATGTAAATTGGCATCTACCAGCAGCACTTTATTGCCCACCTGAGACATAGATGCCGCGAGGTTAGCCGCTATCGTTGATTTACCTTCCTGGGCAGCAGAGCTAGTGACAACAATACTGTTAACACTGTTAATTGACTGACCCGAATTTAAAAATTTGATGTTAGACTGCAGCATCCGATAGGATTCGCTCAGAGGCAGAGAAGGATAATCGCGAACTACTATTTTGGGAATCGCCTTGTCCTGTTTTGCTTCAGGTAAGTTGAGGATCTTAATTTTGTCTATAGCTGGAATTGTACCCAACCAGGCATAACTATAAAGCTGTTTAGCTTCGTCGATGGTTTTGATTGATTTGTCGCTAATTTCTAAGAGATAAATAACTCCTGCTGCGGCTAAGAGAGCTAGAGAGCCAGAGGCTAAGTAACCCACGGCGCGCGAAGAAATCGGATTGCTGGGTACAACTGCATTAGAGATAACTCGCACATTGCCAGGATCTTGGCTTTCGGCAATTCTAACGGTTTGTAGTTGTTGCCACAAGACCTTGTGGGTAGACTCAAAAGATTCTAGTTCTCGATTAAGCTGCCTGAGCTTTTGTTCTAGTTCAGGCACGCTTCTAATTTTACTGCGACGACCCGCCTCAATTTCAGTCAGGCTGGCAATTTGCTGCCTCAAACCATAGTTGTTCGCCTCTAGCTTAATTAGTTCACTAGTAAGCTGCTGTTGAATCTCTCCTGTCTTGATGTTGTTGACAATATCTTTTGCCTGTTCACCACCAATAGAAGTAGTTTGTTCTCCTAACAGGTTTCGCAGGGAATTTACCTGCTCCTCTAACTCAACTACATTGGGACTGTTAGCGGTAAAACGTGCCTGAATAATTGCTAGCTCTGATTCAGCGTCTTGCAGTTTGGATACAGTTTCTCTAACTTCAGGAGCTTGACTTACGGTAGTTAAAACGACCGCTTGCTCCGCTGTTAAACCTAATTTGTCGCGAATATAGTTGGCTTGAGAATTTGCATTTGCCATTTCTCCTCTAGCTTTGGATATTTCAGCCTGAAGTTCCCGCAATCCTTCAATTAAAGCTCTAGTATCTTCATCTGGAGCAACAAAATCGTTGTTCTCTTTTAGTTCACGGATTGCTGTTTCTGTTTCGCGGAGAGATTCCTGAACCTTGGGTAACTGCTCTTCTAAGAATTCTTTTGCCGATACTGCTTCTGCTCGATTAACTACTAAGTTATTTTCTAAGTAGTTTTTGACAAGAGTATTTACTACCTTGGCAGCTTCCTCGGGATCTTTACTGATGTAACTAACTTCTAAGATGTCTGTGGCGGGAATTGAGCCAACTTTTAACTTTTTCAGAAAATCATTGACGCTTAATCTCTCTCCATCCTCATTTTTGAGCTGAAGCTCCGGATCATTGATGGTTTTTTTGACTAAAGGTACGGAGCGCAATACCTCGGCTTCCGTATCAATAGGATTCACTTTATCGGCAATCGGCGAAAATGTTCCTAGCTCTTTACTGACTTCAGTTAGGGAAGAATTAACTGTACTGCCCTTAAACTTCAGCTTGGCATCAGCTTCATAGATGCTTTTCTTCAGAGTATTGATAACCACACCTAAAGTAAGCACAGTCAGAAAAACTACAGTACCAGGAAACCAACGTCTCTTAAGTATCTGCCAGTATTGATCTGTACCCAAAGAAGTCTGTGAAGAGTTCATAATCAATTGTTATATTATTGCTCTAATAAATAGCGTTATTTAAATTAATTTAAAGAAAAAAATACATATGTAAATCCACCTAAATTATAATAGCTGATAATCAAAAAACCGATAAAAAATCCTTGAGCAATCTTTTCTAAAGATTAATTATTGGGGGTAAATTCTTTTGATCTCGGTTGTTACCCGTTTAAGATTTTCTTCAGTTAAGTTTGAACCAGAAGGTAAACACAAACCTTTGTGAAATAAATCTTCTGCTACACCGTTGTTGAAGCATTCGCAGTCGCGAAAGATAGGTTGCAGGTGCATTGGCTTCCATACAGGTCTAGTTTCAATTTGCTGTTCTAAAAGTCGAAGACGAATTTCTTCTCGTTTCAATCCTCCCCGCTCGGGTTCAAAAGTTAGACAACTCAACCAACGAGTGCAGATGCCAAAATCTGCCTCTGGCATAAACTCTACTCCTGGTAAATCTCCCAAAGCCTCTTGATAAAAGGCAAAATTACGACGGCGAGCGGCAACTCTTTCGGCTAAGACCATTAGCTGTCCTCTACCAATACCAGCGCAAATATTACTCAGACGATAATTAAAGCCTATTTCACTGTGTTCATAGTGGGGTTGGGGATCTCTGGCTTGGGTAGCGAGAAATTTTGCTTTGCTGACAAATTCTGGATCGGCGGAAACTAGCATTCCCCCCCCAGAGGTGGTAATAATCTTATTGCCGTTGAAAGAAAAAATTCCTGCTAGTCCCCATGTTCCTGGAGAAGTGTTTTTGTAAGATGCTCCCAGAGCTTCAGCCGCGTCTTCGATTAAAGCTACACCATAGCGATCGCAAATTTGGGCAATCGGTTCGAGATCGGCACTCTGACCATAAAGATGAACTACAACTACAGCCTTGGGCAACTTTCCTTGTTTGTCTCGCTGGGCTAAAGCCATGGCTAACAACTCAGGGTCCATATTCCAAGAAAGGCGATCGCTGTCAATAAAGACGGGTTTGGCACCTAAATAAGTAATGGGACTGACGCTGGCAATAAAGGTGAAGGTAGAGCAAAATACCTCATCCCCCGCCGTGACTCCCGCTAGCTTGAGGGCTAAATGTAGCGCTGCTGTTCCTGATGAAAGTGCCGCTGCATAGTCTGAACCTACTACCTGAGAAAATTCCCGCTCGAAAGCATCAATGTGAGGTCCTACAGGGGCTATCCAGTTGGTATCAAAGGCTTCTTGGACAAACTTCAATTCTTGTTCGCCCATATGGGGGGTGGAGAGAAGGATCGGCTGGTTCACAGGGTAGAAATATTAAGGAGAAATATTAACTGGCTAATTTATGGGTGTGGGTATTTTCGATCTCAACAAAGCTAAGGTGTTTGAGCGATCGCCGCTTCGTAAACTGCTAAAGTTTTGCGGTACATATGTTTAAATGTCAGCTGCGACTTATATCTTTCCCGACCCATAATGCCCATACTAATTCTGGCTGATTTACAATTAAGAAGATAACTCAGCTTTTGACGCAAAGTCGCTACATCTCCACGAGGTACAACGTATCCTGTTTGTCCATCTAGGACAATTTCTTTGACTCCCCCTACGTCTGATGCTACTACTGGTAGTCCAGCTCGCATCGCTTCAATAATGGTGCAGGGCAAGCCTTCCCAGTTGGAGATCAAAGTGTAAATTTGAACCTGGGCTAAAAGTTCAGCTATATCCTGGCGGAAACCGAGAAACGATACCTGATCGCTCATCCCAAGGTGCTCTACTCTCTGGCGAACTGCATCTAGATTAGGACCATCACCAATTAAAACTAACTCTGCTTCAAGACCCTGAAAAGCTTCAATTAAAGTCCCGTGATCTTTTTGTCGGTCAAAGCGAGCCACCATAGCTACCTTGAGAGGTTGAGCCTGAGCTGGATTTGCCTGCAGGTTGGCAGCAACGTCTTTCATGCCGTTGTGTATC
>JBCCNG010000334.1:0-5403 GCA_039025955.1 Cyanobacteria bacterium P01_C01_bin.72
GAATACGGTAATCAAGCAAAATTGCTGTTTTTTCCTCATCCTCAAGAAATCTGTATATCCATTGAGGAAGTTGAGTTTTGGATTTCTGTCTATAGCGATTTGTTAGTTTTTGCTCCCCCCACAGCACTAGCAACAGCCACCGCAACAGCCCCAGCAATAGCACCAGCAACACCCCTAGCAATACCCCTAGCACTAGCACCAGCAACAGCCCCCGAACTATCAACAGCCCCAGCCCCAGCAATAGCACCAGCAACAGCGGTTTTCTCAACCTTGAATGAGATAATTCTTGTTTATAATTCAAATCTTTCTTCTTTTGCATGGCTCTTTATATAATCGAGCAAGAGTAATACTTATGCGTGTTTACCTTGAGGCAATATCATTTTTTCTTTTGCGAGTAATCTTCGATACGCCTGGTTACGAGTAATGGCTATTTCTCCATCCCCTAAGAGACGATAATACTTACGACGAGGCGAACCTTCTCCTGCTACTGGTTCGCGAAACTCTCCCTCAATTAGTCCCGCTTCTTCCAATCTCTTCAGCGTCGGGTAGAGACTGCCGATTTTTAGGCTATTCATCCCTACTTTCTTTCGTGCTTGATTGATTCGGTATAGAATCTCTAAACCATAAAGATCTTCGCCCACCAGCACCGTTAGTAAGTCTAATTCCAGTGCAGAAACAGTATATCTCCCTCCCTCGTCTTTCTTCGGCATCAGATATTTCCTCAATCGATACTTTCATTACGTGCAACTAAGTTTAAGCAATACGGCTGGCTCAGATCAAGCTTTCAAACTTGATAGCGATTCAGTAGCTTTTGTCTAAAGCGGGGAAATTTTGCGATCGCACATAACTGAAAAAGCCCCTACAGACCGCTAGCATAATGCGTCCATAGGTAACACAGATAGATTATTGACTGGTGTTCTAGTTGTAGAGATGCTTGATTGTAGAGGTGGTAGAGGGAGTAGGGAAATAGGGGATTAGGGACTGGGGACTGGGGATTAGGAACTGGGGATTAGGAAGAATATAGATAAGTTTGATTTGTCTCATTCTCATTTGAAATAACTATTGAAATAACTATACTCCTTACTCCTTACTCAAGCTTAGCGGTACGAACATGGTTGCCAATTAATTAAAGCGAAGCGCCACTAGATACAATAGAAAAGCTGCTTTCGATACGAAATCATAAAATTATAGATGAGTAAAAAAATATTTTCTTGGCTGGGGCTAGTACTATTTACAGTTTTATTATCATTTACCCTGCGGGCAACTGCGATCGCCGATACCCCGAAACACTATACAGAACTGGAATTTGAGCCTTTACCAGAAATTGAACTACCTGAATACGCAAGATACGAACTCGACAACGGAATGGTAGTTTATCTAGTTGAAGATCGAGACTTTCCGCTGATTGGCGGTACGGCAATTATTCGTACGGGGGCGCGATATGAACCTGCTAATAAAGTAGGCTTGGCTCGCTTAACAGGATCGGTAATGCGTAGTGGCGGGACAGAAAATCATCCTGCGGACGAGCTAAATACAATCCTCGAACAGAAAGCCGCCAGCATTGAAACCAGTATCGGCAATAGCTCTGGTAGTGCTAGTTTTAGTACCCTAACTGAAGACTTAGATACAGTATTTACTCTCTTTACCGAAGTGGTGCGTCAACCAGCCTTTGCTGCCGATAAATTTGCGATCGCCAAGAGACAGCAACAGGGTTCAATTGCCCGTCGTAATGACGATCCTGGCTCAATTGCTAGCCGCGAGTTCAACAAGGTAATCTATGGTGAAACCAGTCCCTATGCCCGCACAGTTGAATATAGCACCCTAGATAACATTATTCGTGAGGATGCCCTCAACTTCTATCAAACCTATGTTCGTCCCGAAAATATCATCATGGGCATTGTCGGCGACTTTGACCGCGATGAAATGATCGAACGAGTCGAGAATTCTTTTGGCAATTGGCAGGTAAAAAACCCTGTCGTCGCATTAGAAGCCCCTACAACTAGTCAGGCATCTGAACAGGGCATCTTTGCTATAGATCGTCCCCAACAGACTCAGAGCAACATTCTTTTAGGTCATATTGGCGGTCAATTCGATAGTCCTGACTACCCTACCCTTAGCGTCCTCAACGGTGTATTGAATGGTTTTGGCGGCAGACTGTTTAACGAAGTGCGATCGCGTCAGGGTCTAGCCTATAGCGTCTATGGTTCATGGAGTCCGAGCTATGATTACGACGGCATATTTATTGCGGGGGGACAAACCCAGACAGACAATACCGTTCCCTTCATCCAGTCTGTTACCAACGAGATTGAGAAACTGCGTCAGGAATTAGTGACCGAAAAAGAGTTAGCTAATGCTAAAGAGTCTATTCTCAATTCCTTTGTGTTTAACTTCCAAAGTCCCAGTCAAACTCTCTCCCGACTAATACGTTACGAATACTTTGACTACCCCAGAGATTTCATTTTTGACTACCAAGAAAAAATTCAAAATACAAGCAGGGAAGATATCTTAGCTGCGGCTCAGGAATATCTCCAGCCAGAGCAGCTTGTAACTCTGGTGGTGGGTAATGTTAAAACCATGAATCCATCTTTAGATACTTTAAAACAAGAAATTACTCTAGTTGATGTTTCTATTCCCCAAGCTGCCAAAAGCTAATTTTTATCGAAAATGTTGGGTCTAAAGCTACGTCCTATATAGACGGCTTGACTCAACTATAACTGCATCGTCGTTGGACGACTGGTAAAGCTTTGACGAACAAATTTTGTACTCATCGGACTTACGTTAAACCCAGTAAACTAGCCATTAGTGCTTGCTGGGCATGCATTCTATTCTCTGCCTGATCCCAAACACGAGAGCGATCGCTTTCTAGCACTTCGGCGGTAATTTCTTCGCCTCTGTGGGCGGGTAGACAGTGCAGTACAATTGCTTCGGGGTCGGCATGGGCTAGCAGCTCGGAGTTGACCTGATAGGGTTGGAAAACAGGAATTCTACTGTCAGCTTCATTTTCCTGCCCCATACTTGCCCATACGTCGGTATAGACTACGTGAGCATTTTCCGTAGCGGCGATCGCATCTTGAGTAACTACAATTTCCGAGCGATCGCCAGCGATTTTCTCTGCCTGTTGGACAATTTCTGGTAAGGGTTCATATTCTTTAGGGGCAGCAATTCTAACGTTCAGACCAGTTAACGCTCCTCCCAATAGTAGTGAATGCGCCATATTGTTACCATCACCTAAGTAAGTGAGAGTTTTACCCGCTAATGAACCAAAACACTCCTGCACGGTCATTAAATCTGCCAAGATCTGGCAGGGATGTTCTAGGTCTGTGAGGGCATTAATCACGGGAATTTGGGCATACTGGGCAAAGGTTTCTAGATCTGCCTGTGCAAAGGTGCGGATGGCTAAAATATCGAGATAGCGATCAAGGACTCTGGCAGTATCTTCAATCGGCTCTCCCCGTCCTACCTGAGTTACGCTGGGATTGAGGTCAATTACCTGCCCACCTAATTTATACATTGCCACGGAAAAAGATACCCTGGTTCTTGTCGAGGCTTTATAAAACAGCAAGCCCAAAACCTTATTGCTTTTTAGTTCAATCTCATTGCTTTTTAGCTGATGGGCTAATTTGAGGATATCGAGCGTTTCCGCTGTGTTGAGATCCGCAGTACCGAGTAAATCTCTTCCTTTAAGCTGTTTCATATTGCCAAGTTCTAGTTAATGTATCAAAGCATAAGACGGGAAGAGTTAATTCTAAAACCAAAGGTAGACCGCGATCAATGATTAATCTCTAACCTGAGTAAATTCAACCCAAAGCCAGAAAGTGTTACAACGGAAATAGTTCTGCTCGATCAGCTCTAGATCTTATGGCATACAGCATCGCTGCTACAGGAAGTAAAATTCGTCAAATTTGGTCTTATCTAGCTTTGGGGATAGTGCAGCTTGGAGGCTTTATGGCGATGGAAGCCTCTCTAGGACCAAAAGCGATCGCCGCCGAAAAAGTAATTCTCAACTTTGGGGCGCTGGAGTTTTCGGTTAAGGTTGATTCTCTAGAAACCTACGCTGAGACAGGAGAAATTGAGGGCGAACTAAAAAACTATGCCGATTTCTTGACTCCCGAACAGCTAGAAAAGTTCCAGGTTGGTTTAACTACCAGCGCTGATTTTAGTCACCTGGCGATCGCTCAATTTCTCTATTCTTTTCAAGGGGAAAAAATCTTGGAGCGAGTATCAAGAGTCGTTAAAACCAAGGCTCGTCAGCCAGGCTTTTATGCCCTGCGTTCAGCATTAATCTTAGCCGCAGCAGATAAGGATGCAGGTTTGACTCCCCTCAACGTCCTCAAACATTTTCCCACAGATACCTTACGGCTTGATTCCAGTCAGGGGTTTGAAATTTTTAAAGCTCTAAGCAAAGTAGTGCAGCGCAATGCAGAAGTGATCGCCGCCGTCGAACAGCAAGCAATTAAAGAGCGTCAAGAGCTAGCGATAACTAAGCATCAGGGAAGAAATCTCAATCTTTTAAATCCTGGCAATTATGACTATCAAAAGCAAATGCTGAAGATGAATGACCGCAGCCGCGAGCGCACTTTTCCTTTAGAGCTATATTTGCCCCAGATAGATGAGGGTAGTAAACTGCCGCTGATTGTCATTTCTCACGGCTTAGGTAGCGATCTGACCACTTTTGCCTATTTTGCGGAACACCTAGCCTCTCATGGCTTTGCTGTGGCTGTGCCAGAACATCCTGGC
The DNA here is from genome assembly GCA_039025955.1 of Cyanobacteria bacterium P01_C01_bin.72. Lineage (GTDB taxonomy): Bacteria > Cyanobacteriota > Cyanobacteriia > Cyanobacteriales > Xenococcaceae > Waterburya. The sequence continues at coordinate 4,738 of JBCCNG010000334.1, forward strand.
AGTAGTGCTAGTCAAATTGAAGCTCTGCTAAGTGGTTTAGAAAGTGATGTAACTCCCCCCGCAGAATTGATTGATCGCCCCCTGGATATTAAATTTGTGCTGGATCGACTTACTGATAGATTTAGTGATCAGATTGATGTCGAGAATGTCGGCATGATTGGTCAGTCTTTTGGTGGCTATACTGCCCTGGCGTTAGCAGGGGCAGAAATTAACTGGAATTCTCTGGAACAAGATTGTCCTAATTTAGATAGTTCCTGGAATTTATCTTGGCTAATCCAGTGTTTGGCACTTCAAATCCCCTTGATCACTCCCGAAACTGAACTCCAAGACGACAGAATCAAAGCGGCGATCGCCATTAACCCCTTAGTTAGCGCGATCTTTGGCGAGGCAAGCTTGAGCAAAATTAAGATCCCGACGATGCTCATTTCAGGTAGCGCCGATCCTGTCACCCCAGCCTTACCAGAACAAATTACCCCTTTTTCCTGGCTGACTACTCCAGAAAAATATTTGGTGTTGCTCAAAGGCGGCACTCACTTTTCCACACTTAACGAATCTGCTGGTAGTATTCCCGTACCAGCAAAGGCGATCGGACCCGATCCCAAAATTGCCCACAACTATCTGCGGCAGCTTGGTTTGGCTTTCTTTGGCAATTATATTACTCAAAAA
>JBCCNG010000335.1:0-5400 GCA_039025955.1 Cyanobacteria bacterium P01_C01_bin.72
TGGAGTTTCAAGGAAACCCCTTTTCCTTTTCCCCCTTTCCCTTTAACCTAACAACAGACAAGTTAAAACTAATGGTTTCAAAGTGGATGGGGTTTAGTATCTTTGATGACTCTTACTAAAGCAATTTTATTAATTTTTTGCATAGCTTCAGGTTTGACTGCATCCCATCCCTTTTCAGGAAAAACTTTTCCTCCTAGCAATTGCGCGATCGCAGGTTGCATTATGTTGACTACTCGCTACAGTCACAGTTAACTTCGCTATCGAGTTTGCTTGTGCCAAAGATCAAGGCGGTAGATTTAGTTTACTGACTAGGGCGATTTATGTTGTAATTGGCATAAATATAGAGTTAGCCCTGGTTAAAATGCTGGTATATATTTTGCTATTCAATGCGGGAACGGACAATGAGGGGATTCATACAATTCAAATGGGCGATCGCAACACTATTTTAATGTTTCAAGCTGAAGATGATGCCCTGCGTTATTCGGTGTTATTGGAAGCGCAAGATTTTCCTGAACCGAAGGTGGAGGCAATTGATTCGGAGGAAGTAGAGCAGTTTTGTCGTCAGGCAAACTATGATTCTAAATTAGTCGAGTCAGGACAGCTAGAAATTCCCCCAGAAAAGAATGTCGAGGATCTTAATTGGGAAGAGGAAAAGCAAGAAGATACGACCGCAACAGATGAGAAAACAATGGCTAATGATGAGCTAGAGCGGATTCGCCGTCAGCTAGAAGGACTGCTTTAAACATTCAACATTCAACATTTACCATTTAACAGTTGCTCAATGAATAATTTGCCGTCGCGGGGGCATCTGTTAACCGAACAGATCAATCCTCAGAGTCAGAATTTGGATCTTCTGTCTAGTTTAGAGATAGTTGATTTATTTAATCAGGAAGATGCCAAAACAATACAGGCGATCGCCAATGCCCGTGATACCTTAGCCGAAACTATTGACGTTACAGCCGCCGCCCTACAGCAGGGAGGGAGACTATTTTATGTCGGTGCGGGAACAAGTGGCAGGTTGGGGGTTCTTGATGCCGCCGAATGTCCTCCCACGTTTTGCACTCCCCCCGAACTTGTTCAGGGTATTTTGGCAGGGGGGGCAGCCGCTCTAGTTAAAAGCTCAGAAGCTCTAGAAGATCGACCTGAAGATGGCGCTCAGGCAATTCGCGATCGCCATATATCCAACACAGATGTAGTAATCGGGATTACCGCAGGAGGAACAACTCCTTTTGTTCATGGTGCTTTACAAGAGGCTAAGGTTCTGGGGGCGAAAACTGTGGCGATGAGCTGCGTTAGTGCCGAGCAAGTACCGATGCCAGCCGACATTGATATTCGTTTGTTGGTGGGGGCGGAAGTCCTGGCTGGTTCAACCAGGCTCAAGGCTGGTACTGTAACCAAAATGGCGCTCAATATTATTTCCACAGGGGCGATGGTACGCTATGGCAAGGTTTATGGGAATCGCATGATTGATGTAGCGGTAACGAATGATAAGCTTCATGATCGCGCTTTACGCATTATCAGTGATTTGACCGATCTTGACCGTCAAGGGGCAGAAACGTTGTTAAACAGGAGTCAAAAGCAGGTTAAGCTGGCTTTACTCATGCACTGGACAGGTTTGGATCTCGCAGCGGGAACAGCTCTTTTAGAGCGACAACAGAACTTACGTTTGGCAGTTGAGCGCTACTCAGAGGAAAGCTAAATTTCTGTCATGGCGTTTAGGATCATAAAATAAGATAAATCACTGGTGAGCAATCTTCTGGTGGTTTAAATTTAGCAAAATATGAAAATAACGCATGTTAGACGGATCGGCATCTCTCGCTACCTTTATCCTTTTTGCTGCTGTTACAGCAATCCTGGTATGGGGTTACAACAGGGCTAAAACTTACGGCAGACTGGGAATTCTTGCCTGGCTACAGTCTATTGTGCTGATGAGTCCCTGGCTCTTATTTTTTGGTTTATTTGCCCTTGGTATATATCTTAATTTAGTCGGTATTTTATTTCTCTTGTTGGCTTCGATTGTTATTTATATTTGGTTGGGTCAAAAGCTGAGAGCGGCGGGACAATCCAACATGCTTCAGGAAAAAGCTGCCGCGAGAATTAAGCTTCAGAAGCAAGAGGAATCAACCCCCGAAGCAGATAATCCAGCCGAAGTAGAACCGGTAGCTACCGAAGTTTCACCGATTCCTGACGCAGATTTAGTCACCTTAAAAGGAATTTTTGGTATTGATACCTTTTTTGCCACAGAAACGATTCCCTATCAAGATGGTGCAATATTTAAAGGTAATCTTCGAGGCGAGCCAGATGTTGCCCATAGCAAAATGAGCGATAAATTGGCTCAGGTTTTTGCCGATAAGTACCGCCTGTTTCTGGTAGAGAGTCCAGAAGAAAAACCCGTAGTCGTAATTTTACCCAAGACTAATGATCCGCAACCCACAACCTTGGCACAAAAAAATCTTGCCCTAGTTTTGTTCCTCGGCACTCTCTTAACTAGCTTGGAAGCGTCTAGTGTTTTGCTTGGTTTTGATCTGTTTGATAATTTAAATCGTTATGGCGAGGCTGTTCCTCTGGCATTCGGCCTGTGGTCAATTCTCATCGCTCACGAAATTGGTCATCGGCTTGTGGCAAATCGCTACAATATTCGCCTCAGTGTTCCTTTCTTTATTCCTAATTGGCAAATTGGCTCTTTTGGGACAATTACTCGTTTTGAATCTTTGCTGCCCAATCGTACTGCTTTATTTGACATCGCTTTGGCAGGGCCTGCTGCGGGCGGAATTCTCTCCCTTCTGCTGTTGCTAGTGGGTTTAGTTTTATCCCATCCTGGGAGTACATTTCAACTACCGACGGAGTTTTTCCGTGCCTCTATTTTAGTTGGGACGCTGGCTAAAGTTATTTTAGGTTCGGCGGTAGAAACAGCCGTGGTGGATATTAATCCTCTGGTGGTTGTTGGCTGGCTAGGCTTGGTAATTACGGCTCTTAATCTTTTACCCGCAGGTAAGCTGGATGGCGGCAGAATTGTTCATGCTATTTATGGACGCAAAACAGCCCGACGTAGTACTCTGGCAACCTTGGTTATTTTGGGTATCGTTTCTTTATTTAATCCAGCAAATCCGATTCCTCTCTACTGGGCAGTCTTAATCTTGTTTTTGCAGCGAGACTTAGAGCGTCCAGTACAAAACGAATTAACTGAACCCAATGATAGTAGAGCAGCCTGGGGTTTACTAGCGTTATTTTTAATGTTGGCTACTCTAATTCCTCTGAGTACTAGCTTGGCTGGTCGAATTGGCTTAGGCTCATAGTTATCAGTGATGGTTGTTGGTTAGAAGCAAAGCATCATGATTGGAGAAATTCTTAACAAGCGATATCGGATTCTCCGTGTTTTGGGAACTGGTAGATGTGGTAAAACCTTCCTGGCAGAAGATATTCAGTTAAATTGTGATTGCGTCATTAAGCAGTTTGAACCAGAAGCAAAAGATACCCTGAGTCTGCGTAAAGCTAAATATCTCTTTGCTAGGGAAGTCAAAATTCTTAAAATCCTTGGTCGCTCCGATCGCATTCCCGATCTGTTAAATTATTTTCGTCAGGGTGAGAAATTTTACCTGGTTCATGAATTCGTTGCTGGCAATGATTTGGCTCAAGAACTGGGACAGTATCCCTGGAATGCCCCTAATGTTTTAGGACTGCTGCGGGAAATTTTAGAAATTGTCGAAGTAGCTCATCACGAGCAGGTAATTCACCAAGATATTAAACCGAGCAATATTATTCGCCGCCAAGCCGATGGTCAACTAGTGCTAATTGATTTTGGTTCAATCAAGAAAATTAATAATCAAATGGCTAACGCCGAGGGTAATACCTGCATCTCTGTTCCCATCGGTACTCAGGGATATATGGCTCCCGAACAAAAGAGTATCAAGCCCAGATTAGCTAGCGATATTTATAGCATTGGCATGATCTGTATCTATGCTCTAACAGGAATTGAACCCCAAGATATTACCTTGGATCACGATACCGAAACAGTCCAGTGGCGCAACCTGATTCAGGTAGATGCCAACCTGGCTCAAGTTTTAGACAGAATGGTGTCCTGTGATCTAAATCAGCGCTATGCTTCTGCTAGCGAGGCATTGGCAGCAGTCAGAAAATTGAAACTAGGAGGAAAGTTGTTGGATTTTAAAACTGTAGTTGGTGCTAGTACATTACTCTTAATCGTTTTGGGTGGTGGTCTTTACTATTGGCGCTTGGAAAGCTCCCTGAATCGAACCTCAGAAATAGAACTATTTGCAGCGGAGCGAACTAAATTTTCTTTAGTTTATCGCCATCCAGTTTATGGCGTTTCTATGACCTATCCCCCTGGCTGGAAGCTAAATTTACCTCAACCAGAGTCAAAAACTATTGCTCAGTTTACTCCTGAGCGTGGTGATTCTTGGTCAATTATTCCTACAGTTACCATTGAAGTCGCTGAATCTGATGCCGAGTCTTTGGACGACTATACGACTAACTCGGTTTATGAGATTACTCAACTACCAAAAGCCAAAATTATCGATTCTCGCCCCGTCAAGGTTGCTGGAAGCGATGGACATAAAGTTGTTTATACCCTCGTAGATGCTAATAGTGGTTTGGAGCAAAAATACTTACAGTTTTGGACTTTGAGAAATAGCCTGGTTTACGCCATTACCTATGAAGCTGCTATTGACGATTATCCTAATTTTGTCGGTACTGTCCAGCAGGATATGATCGGTTCTCTGGAAATCGAGCCAAAAGCTAGAACAGGTAGTAGGTAGTTTGTTCAAATTGTTCAAAACCAATGACTTTAAAAGTGAACATTGAAAAACGACCATGAAACTGGTAGTTCATGAATCGTACTTCTGACCATATTTTATTTAGATTGTAGAGTAGAGGTTGGGTGGAGAGGGGCAGCTAAGGGCTAATATTTGATAAACCTCCTAGAGTTTTATGACTTTAAAGACGCAAGTATGTGATTTAACTAGCCTTTAAAACATTCCTCTCCAATGTCTTTTCTTAAACTTATTTAGACTTCCCAGGTTCGTAATTCGTAGCTTTGAATTTGATAGTAAAATGTTCAAGTAGTTTTGGTTAAGTAAAGTGTTAACTAGACACCGCACAACAGCCATGTTGTTAATCATGTTACTTGTAATTTAGATGTGGTAACTAACCATATCTGGTTGAGATTGTAAACTTACCAAATGCACTTGCCTCGCAATTACGGCATAATGACTAAGCTTGTTTACCTATTGATTACCTCAATCTTAATAGTGCGCTATTGTGTAGACTCGTAGCGGGAGGTACTTGCTAGAATCTGCCTTGAAAAGAAGCTTGGTGAACTTCTTTGTACCTAATTAATAAACTAGCATTGCCGAGATCTGTTGAACAAGTTTTGCTTAATAA